>NZ_JBSVXG010000146.1:0-15319 GCF_054070595.1 Pseudomonas sp. SDO55104_S430
AGTCAGAGTCGATGTGACTGACACTCCGCCTTCGCGAGCAAGCCCGCTCCCACATTGGATCTATGGTGAACTCGGCATTTGTGTCGTCCCCGGTTCCCGTGAAGCGACGATGCAGGCAAGATGAAGCTCTGCAAGTCAGAACACAGGATGCTGATCGTGACCGAAGCTTTTATTGTCGTTCAAACCGCCGAGCAAGCCGTGGACCAGCTTGCGTATCTACATAATCGTGCAACCACCGCACTGAGCGGGGCGCTCAAGCGTTATCTCAAGGATCGTGTCGAGCCGGACGCCGAGCAGCGGGCGATGTTTCGTTACCCCGAGCTGCGCCTGACCTACCACTGCCAGGGCGAAGTGCCGCAGACCACCCGCGCTTACGCCAAGGTCCAACTGCCGGGCACCTACAGCGTCACCGTCACTCATCCATCGGCTTTCCGCAAATACCTGCTGGAACAGTTGGTGCCCTTGATGCACGACTTCACCGTGACAGTGGAAGTCGGGATCAGCCAGCAGAACATTCCTTATCCGTACGTGGTCGAGCAGGGCGATGAGCTGGCCGGCTCCGGCGTGACCGCCGCGGTGCTGGCGCGGGTGTTCCCGAGTACCGACCTGTCGGCGGCCACCGATGGCATTGCCGATGGCCTGTACGACTGGGAAAACACCGATCCGCTGCCACTGGCGCTGTTCGACGCAGCGCGTGTGGACTTTTCCCTGCGCCGGCTGGTGCACTACACCGGCAGCGACTGGCGCCATGTGCAACCGTGGATTCTGCTGACCAACTATCACCGATATGTCGACCAGTTCATCGTCCATGGCCTGGAACAGCTGCGCAACGACCCGCGTTTCGTGCGCATGGTGTTGCCGGGCAACGTGATCATCGAAAAGAGCATGGATCACGGCGAAGCCTCGGCGATTGCCGCCGGTGTGGTCTGGCACCGCTACCAGATGCCGGCCTACCACCTGATCGCCAGCGACGGTCATGGGGTGACGCTGGTGAACATCGGCGTCGGCCCGTCCAACGCCAAGAACATCACCGACCACCTGGCGGTGCTGCGTCCGCACTGCTGGCTGATGATCGGCCACTGCGGCGGCCTGCGGCAGTCGCAGACCATCGGCGATTATGTACTGGCCCACGCTTACATGCGCCGCGACGGGATTCTTGATCGTGTGGTGCCGCCGAACATTCCGATCCCGGCCCTGGCCGAGGTGCAGATGGCCTTGCAGCAGGCGGCAGCGAACATCACCGGCGAGAAGGGCGATGAGCTAAAGAAACGCCTGCGCACCGGCACCGTGCTGACCTACGACGACCGCAACTGGGAGCTGCGCTGGGCCCAGGAGCGACCGCTGATCAACCTGTCCCGGGCCGTGGCGGTGGACATGGAAAGCGGCACCATCGCCGCCCAGGGTTATCGCCTGCGAGTGCCTTATGGCACGTTGCTCTGCGTCTCCGACAAGCCTCTGCACAGTGAAATCAAGTTGCCGGGTTCGGCCAACGCCTTCTATGAGCGAGCGGTCAGCCAGCACTTGAAGATCGGTATCGAGGCGGTGGACCTGTTGCGCACCGAGCTCAACTCGCTGCACTCGCGCAAGCTGCGCAGCTTCGACGAGCCGCCGTTCCGCTAACGATGGTCATTTGACGGTCGGGGCACTAGCATTGTCAGCCCTGACCGTCAGATGTTCTCTTTCCCATGTCCCGTCCCCCACGTCCCGTTTCCCGCCGCCCGGGCGCGAAACCCGCGTCACCGTCTTCAGCACCGCGCCGTGTCGCCAAGGCGCCACCGGCCGAGCCGAAGCTGATCCTGTTCAACAAGCCTTTCGATGTGCTGACGCAATTCAGCGATGGCGAGGGGCGGGCGACGCTCAAGGACTTCATCGAGGTTCCGGGCATCTACCCGGCGGGGCGTCTGGATCGCGACAGCGAAGGGTTGCTGCTGCTGACCAACGACGGACAGCTTCAGGCGCGCATCGCCGACCCGAAGCACAAGCTGGCCAAGACCTATTGGGTGCAGGTCGAAGGCGAACCGAGCGAAGAGCAGTTGCAGCGGCTGCGCGATGGCGTCGAATTGAACGACGGCATGACTTTGCCCGCCGAGGCGCGGCAGCTGGATGAGCCGCAGCTGTGGCCGCGCAACCCGCCGGTGCGTTTTCGCAAAAGCGTGCCGACGAGCTGGCTGGAACTGGTGATTCGCGAGGGGCGCAACCGCCAGGTGCGACGCATGACGGCCGCGGTCGGGTTGCCGACGTTGCGGCTGGTGCGGGTCAGGATCGGTGACTGGACGATCGAAGGGCTCGATCAGGGGCAGTGGAAAGAAGTGCCGGCGCGCTTATAACGTGCCGGTTTCGATCAGGCCGATGACCACGCTCTTGATTACGAATGCCGCGACGCCCAGGCCCAGCACGAAGAACAGGATGAACGAGCCGAAGCGCCCGGCCTTGGATTTCTTCGCCAGATCCCAGACGATAAAACCCATGAAAATGATCAAAATGCTGACCAGTCCGGTCATCATCCACTCTTCGAATACTGCAGGATCCATCGGACAACTCCAGCGCGGGCGGGGCTAAAAGACGGCGCGAGTATAAGTCACGCAGGGATCGCGCAGGATGGACCTGCGGCACTGTGCCGCAGTCACCTGTCGGGTTGCTTTACCTGTAGGAGCGAGCATGCTCGCGATGGACTCAGAAACACCGCGGGGTGTCAGGCACCCAACGTTATCGTTGACGACCAACGCGAGCATGCTCGCTCCTACAGGGGTTTATGTCAGTTACGCAGGTGGGTCAGCGGCAGCTCGGTGCTGTTGAGCACCTGGTTCAGCACAAAGCTGGAACGCACGCTGGTCACGCCTTCAATGCGGGTCAGGTGCCCCAGCAGCAGCTTCTGATAATGGTCCATATCCGGCACCACCACCTTGAGCTGGTAGTCGGCATCCATCCCGGTGACCAGGCTGCATTCGAGCACTTGCGGCAGGGTGCGAATGGCCGCTTCGAAGTTCTCGAAGCGCTCGGGCGTGTGGCGGTCCATGCCGATCAGCACATAGGCGGTCAGGCTCAGACCCAGCATCTTGCGGTCTAGCAGGGCGACCTGGCGGGAGATGTAGCCGTCGTCCTCCAGTTGCTTGACCCGACGCGAGCAGGGGGAAGGGGATAGACCGATTCGTTCGGCCAGCTCCTGATTGGAAATGCGCGCGTCGCGCTGCAATTCAGCCAAAATGCTCAGGTCGTATCGGTCGAGTTTGCTCATCAAACAGTTCCTTGTTGTAACTATTGCGGCAGATTATCTATCCAGGGTTAAAAATTGCGCAAGTAATGTTTATTTGAGCAATCTTCGCAATCCTCTGCCGGCGCTCCGAGCCTATTCTTATCACCAGAATCACTGCTCGGACAAACAGTCCAGTGCGGCTCGCCCAAACAGGCCAGCTGCGGTTGCCACCCCCACAGGGGATGAGCCGGCCCCCGAGCTACACACTGTCCAGAAGACGGCGTGAGGTGAGCCGACGCCACAAGCGTCGAGCACGGACGAAGTTCTCAAGGGGAGGCCGACGGGTCTCCCCTTTTTCTTGCGCGCAATTTGAGCCGCGCCCTCAATAAATAAGTTGCGCGACTGATAACCTGTTGCAGAACCGGTCTGCGCTTTCCCAGTCTTATGTACAGGCCCCAACCCTCGATGAGGAACAGTATGAAGTCGCGCATCTGGCATTTGGCTGGAGTCGGGTTGTTATGTGTCAGTGTGACTGCGCAATCGCTGGCCGATGATCAGCAGGGTCATGGGCCAGATGGTGGGCAACATGGCGACGGTGGCCATCAGGGCAACAATCAGGGCCATGGCGGCAACAATCAGCCGCGTCCGCAAAATGGCCAGCAGCAGAATGAGCCGCGTCCTCAAAACAATGGTCAGTATCAGAACAATGGCCAATATCAAAACCAGTATCACGGCCAGAATCAAAACAACGGCCAGTGGCAGAACCGTCAGCAGCCCAATTTCAACAACCCGGTGCGTTCGCCACCGCCTCCGCCGCAGTTGCCGGCCAATGATCTGCCGATCCAGCCTCGTCCCGACGCCGTGCAACAAACTCAGCCGCCACGGCGTGGTTACTACCAGGACGAGCGTCCGCAGAACAACCCCAACCAGCGCTGGAGTGGCTACATCGGCGCGCCATCCAGTCCGCCTCGCGGGTCTTATCACGGCAACGGATGGGGCCCTGGGCCGCAGTACCGACCGGGCCATGTGATCGACCGCTTCCCCGACCGTGATTACCGGGTGCCTTACCGTGGCATGGACTACTACTATTCCGGCGGCTACTGGTATCGCCCGTTGGGCCCGCGGTATGTGGTGGTGGAGCCACCGCGAGGGATTCGGGTCAGTTACTTGCCTGACTATGCCGAACAGGTGGTGGTTGGCGGCTCGATCCTTTTCCTTGCAGCAGGTTCGTACTACGCCTATCAGGAAAGCACCCAGGACTACGAGGTGGTCGAGCCACCGATAGGCACCGTGCAGCCGCAACAACAGCAGCAACCCTCCAATGGCGGTTATGACGTGGAAGCCTATCCGGCGGCCGGTCAGTCTCAGGATCAGATCAATCGCGATGGCTACGAGTGCTATCAGACCGCTGTGCAACAGAGCGGCTTCGATCCACGCACCGCGACCTATCAGCCTGATCCCTCCGTAGTTCAGACCTACCGTCAGGTTCAGGGCAGTTGCCTGAGCAGTCGCGGTTATCAGGTCAGTTTCTGAGCCCTGGCGGCTTTCACCACCTCCTGCGGGTCGGCGTGCACCAGCACTTCGGCTCGCGGGTACGCCTTGTGAATGGCATCTGCGGCCTGATCGCTGAGGCCGTGAGCAACCGACAACGTCAGCTCGCCGGGCAGTTCCAGGTGCAGTTGCACGAACCACTGGTTGCCGGAAATCCGCGTACGCAAGTCATGGGCGCCTAACACCCCCGGCACGCTGCACGCCAGCTCCAGCATGTGCTGGCTGACATCCGGCGGCAGCTCCTCATCCATCAGCACCGCGAAGCTTTCTCGGGCGATCTGCACCGCGCTCCAGAAGATGTACGCGGCGATCCCCAGACCAAACCAGGCGTCCACCTGGTGCAGGCCGAAACTGGCGAGCACCAGCGCTACCAGAATGCTGCCGTTGAGCATCATGTCCGAGCGGTAGTGCAGGGAGTCGGCGCGCACCGCGTTGGAACCGGTGGCCTTGACCACCCGATGCTGCAACATCAGCAGCGCCAGGGTCAGGGCCAGCGAGAAGATGATCACCCCGATGCTGAGCCAAGGTGCCCCCACCGGTTCCGGATGCTTGATCCGGTCCAGCGCCTGCAACGCGATCAACACCGCACTGCCGCCGATGAACAACGCCTGTGCCATGCCGGCCAGGGACTCGGCCTTGCCGTGCCCATAACGATGATCGTCATCGGCCGGACGCAGGGCGTAATGCACCGCCAGGAGATTGAGCAGCGAGGTCACGCCATCAAGGGCCGAGTCGGAGAGACCGGCGAGCATGCTCACCGATCCGCTGAGCCACCAGGCGATGGCTTTGGCGACGATCAGCGTGCACGCCACCGCCACCGAGGCACGGGTCGCCAGCCGCAGCAGGCGGGCGTGTTCGGAGCTGGAGATCATGAGTGCGCTTATTCCTTTACAGGCACCGATTACGCGGCAGGTTGCAGGCCGAACATGGCCAGTTGCTGGGTGCTGCCCTTGTGCTGGATCAGACGTGGGTCATCCAGCGGGAAGCTGCGGCCCAGTTCACGTTCCAGAATAGTCTGCAACTTGAGGTTATCGACCTTGCCGTCGGCGCCGATGGCGTCCTTGAGTTTTTCGGGATCGACCTGGGCGGTCTTGCCGGGCTCGAAGTAAATCGCGCCGGTGGCGAAGTCCACGGCAAACGCGATCAGGCCGGGAATGATGTAGAACAGCAGGCCCACGGCGTCGAGCACGGCGATGGCCGGGTCGATTTTGCCGTCGATCTGGCCACGGCGATCGGGATAGAAAATCGAGCCGCACGCCGTGACCTGGGTCAGCAGGGTCGCGACCAGCACACCGCCGATCAGGCGAAAGGGAATACGCATGTGAAATCTCCTTGGGTCTCTAAAAACGAAGCGTCGTCGATATGAATTAGGACCGCGACAAACGCTGGGCAGTTCGCCGTTATACTCGCGGCTCTGTTTGGGAGCCAGCATGATTTCTTTGCCGATCGATGAAGTTTTACCCGCCCTGCGTGAAGCCCTCGCGACACGCCACGAAGCCGTGCTCGAAGCGCCGCCCGGCGCCGGTAAAACCACCCGCGTGCCCCTGGCCCTGCTCGATGAACCGTGGCTGGCCGGGCAGACCATCCTGTTGCTCGAACCGCGCCGCCTGGCAGCGCGGGCAGCGGCTGAGCGCCTGGCCAGCGAGCTGGGCGAGAAGGTCGGCGAAACCGTGGGTTATCGCATTCGGCTCGACAGCAAGGTCGGCCCCAATACCCGTATCGAAGTGGTGACCGAGGGCATCCTCACCCGGCGCTTGCAGGAAGATCCGGCGCTGGACGGCGTGGGCCTGCTGATCTTCGACGAATTTCACGAGCGAAGTCTCGACGCCGATCTGGCGCTGGCCCTGAGCCTCAATGGCCGTGAGCTGTTTCGCGATGATCAACCGCTGAAAATCCTGCTGATGTCGGCCACCCTCGAAGGTGAGCGCCTGGCCGGTCTGCTCGACGACGCGCCGATCCTGCGCAGCGAAGGCCGCATGTTCCCGGTGGCGATGCGCTGGGGTCGGCCGTTCCAGGCCGGCGAATTCATCGAGCCGCGCCTGGTGCAGACCATCCTCGAAGCCCTGAATGACGAAACCGGTAGCGTGCTGGTGTTTCTGCCGGGACAGGCGGAGATCCGTCGTGTGCATCAGCAACTGGCCGACGCGCTGGGCGATGACCCGCAGGTGCTGCTGTGTCCGTTGCACGGTGAGCTGGACTTGGCCGCGCAACGGGCGGCGATCGATCCGGCGCCGGCGGGCAAACGCAAAGTGGTGCTGGCCACCAACATCGCCGAGACCAGCCTGACCATCGATGGCGTGCGTGTGGTGGTCGATGCCGGGCTGGCGCGGGTGCCGCGTTTCGATCCCGGCAGCGGCATGACTCGTCTCGACACCCAGCGAATTTCCAGGGCCAGCGCCACACAGCGCGCCGGCCGGGCGGGGCGTCTGGAGCCGGGCGTGTGTTATCGCCTGTGGTCGCAGGATCAGCATGAGCAACTGGCGGCCTATGCCAGCGCGGAGATTCTTTCGGCGGATCTTGCGGGACTGGCCTTGCAGCTCGGTCGCTGGGGCGTGTCGCCCGGGCAATTGGTGTGGCTCGACGTGCCGCCTGCTGCGGCTTATGCACAGGCGCAGGATCTGCTCGAACGACTGGGCGCGTTGGAAGGCGAAGCGCTGACCCGTCACGGTCAGGCCATGGCCGAACTGCCGGCGCATCCGCGTATCGCGCATCTGCTGTTGCGCGGGCAGGCGCTGGGGCTGGCGGACATGGCTTGCAATGTCGCGGCGCTGCTCGGCGAGCGGGATATCCTGCGCGGTGCCGGCGCCGATCTGCACAGTCGGCTGGTGCTGTTGTCTGGCGAAGAACGGGCGGCCCGCGGCGCTCAGGGCGGAGTGCAGCGTGCGCGGCAACTGGCACGGCAGTATCGCGGGTATCTGCTTGGCAAAGCGTCGGAACCGGTCAGCGATCCGGATCACCCGCGTTGGCTGGGTGCCTTGCTGGCGCTGGCCTATCCTGATCGGGTCGCCCAGCAGCGCCGTCCTGGCGGCGCCGAGTATCGATTGGCCAATGGGCGTGCCGCGTTGTTTGCCGAGGCCGACAGCCTGATGAAGCAACCTTGGCTGGTGATCGCTGATCTTGGCAGTCGTCAGGGCCAGCGAGAGGAAAGGATTTATCTGGCGACGGATTTTGATCCGGCATTGTTCGACACAGTGCTGGCCGAGCAGGTGCGCTGTGTCGATCAGCTGGATTGGGATGAGCGTGAAGGCGTGCTGCGTGCAGAGCGACAGCGCAAGGTTGGGGAGCTGATCCTCAGTCGCGAACCCCTGACCGGTCTCGACGAAAGCGCCCGCAGCCAGGCGCTGGTCAATCTGGTGCGACGCAAAGGCCTGGAGTTGCTGCCATGGACCCCGGAACTGCGCCAATGGCAGGCGCGAGTCGCTTTGTTGCGCGAGTTGGATCTGGCCGCCAAGGGCGACAGCGAATGGCCCGATGTCAGCGACACCGCGCTGATGAAAAACCTCGAACACTGGTTGATGCCGTATCTCGGTAAAGTCTCGCGACTCAGCCATTTCAGCAACCTCGACCTGTCGAGCATCGTCCACAACCAGCTGCCCTGGCCGCTGCCGCAACGCCTCGACGAGCAGGCGCCCCATCACCTCAGCGTGCCCTCGGGGTCCTCGATCCGACTCGACTACAGCGAACACCCACCGATCCTCGCGGTACGCCTGCAAGAACTGTTCGGCCTGGCCGAAACCCCGCGCATCGCCGGCGGCCGGCAAGTGGTCAAACTGCACCTGCTGTCCCCGGCGCGACGTCCCGTGCAGGTGACCCAGGACCTGGCCAACTTCTGGCGCAGCACCTACGCCGAAGTGAAAAAAGACCTGAAGGGGCGCTATCCAAAACACTATTGGCCCGATGATCCCCTGATCGCCGAGGCCACGGCCCACGCTAAACCACGCAAGTAACTATGTCCCTGTAGGAGCGAGCACGCTCGCGATGAACGTAAGGACACCGCGGGGCAACAGGTTTCCAGCGTCATCGTTGGCGACCATCGCGAGCGTGCTCGCTCCTACAGATGGCGATTTGTGCAGGAATTACGTCAGGAAATAGATCTTTCCTACATTGCTCATTACGTACTGAGAGGAACGTTCACCTTTGCCTTTATGAACGGCACGCCTGAGGACAGATAGGGTCTGATGAATTTCGCTACGTTTAATTTTTGCTTTCGTTTACAGAAGACATTAAGGCTCCAGTTGGTTTTACAATCCTCTCCCTCCAGAGTGATGCTGTATTTCAGGTCAACTACTTCTCGGTTGGTCGCGATGGCAAGTTGCGTTAGCTCCTCCCATTTAAAAGCATAGTGATGGTACTGGGTGTGCATTTCCTGATAGCTCTTAGAGTTAGCCATGGACAGGTACATCAACCCCATCCCGCCTGGACCTATTAATGCGCCAATCAAAAATGCTGGGTCGATGCCTGCCATGCCGATGCAGATAATCACAGTGATGCCTGTGAGCCATTTCATAAATGGCAATACCCACTTTGGAAAGTCCTTCCATTTGCAATACTCGACTCCAGACTGTGTGAAACGGTAGGCGAAATTCATTCGCTGATGCGTCATGGATGAGGTCAAAAGTGAGAAAAAAATAAAGAACCCGAGGCTAACCAATATCCTGGATACGTCTCCCTCGTCCGGAGTAGGGTGTAGATATACAAAGTATGCCCCCCCTCCAGCTACGAAAATTGATGTAAACGCAAACATGCAATTAGCCACAAAAGTATTGTAGTTGCGAGCGCGAATAGTCCACCCCAATAGCTCTGGTTCATCGGCGTACTTCCATTGGAGTTGCGGAGGTAAATCAAGAGGTTTGTTGAATTTAAACATATTAGTGCTCGTCCATTAGCTCAGTTAGGGATGATCAGCTTCAGAAGCTGAGTTTTTTGTTCTCTAAGCACGATGCCGTCCTTTTCATCTAGCTCGCCGCTGAAAGCATTGTTGGTTCGATCCGCTTCGTTCGGGGCCCACTCCAGTGCCACTCGAAACATGTACCCGCGGCCATCAGCACGCTGGAGCACTCCGGGCGGATACTTGATCTCCAGTTCAAGGACTGGACTGTCTTTGGGGAGATGTAGCCAGACTTGCCACACACGGTGCTGTTCTTTGCCGGTGTAGATGAAGTCAGCCGGATTGTCTTTGGTGCCTGGGCTGTCAGGTAGCCGTCCGAATTGTTTTGGATCAACCCAGTAGCCGTTCAGGAAGTGTTCGTAGAACCTGTCTTGGGTGCTCTGCAGTTCGTCGGCATAAAACAGATACGTCTGAATCATCGCCGGTTGCAAGGTCACATCCTTGCCTGCCAGTGTGTTCGGCACCTGGATTTGCAGCCAGAAACCCAGATTCTTTCTCGGCGTGCTGCCCCCGCCTGAGGACAGGGCACGGCCGCCGACGCTGGGACGTTGCAGGATTTCCAAGAGGGCTTGCATCTGCCTGAAGTGGCCTTCATCTCCATGCCATTCAGGAATTGTTCCGCGACCCCAAGTGCAACGGTATAGCCACAGACGAAGCCCCTCGCGCTTGTGGCGGTTGGCGGCCATGCTGACCATCAAGTAGGCGATACCCAAGATAGCCAATGTGATAATCACTGGTTTGGACATTACCCAGGCAAAGCCGAACCAATAGCCAAGGCTCACGCCAATAGTTTGTATCGTGGCAACCACAGACATGCCTTTAACGATATGAGACTTCCCTGTGAGCAAGCCTTTTTCAATCTCGCTGGTGGCGCCATCAACTTCATGGGACAACTGCCAAGCCTCAAGCCCGCTCGCAACAGCACCCAATGTCGCCCACGTCACCGTCCGCCAGATCAGGCCTTTCGAGAGGGTGGCCATTTCGCTAGCCGCTGTTGCCCTGATACTCCCCTTGGAAGCAGCCTTGGCGTCGTTTATCCATTCCGAATACCCCGCCTGTGCAACCTTCAGGGTTTCAGACCCCAGGTTGGCGGTCATCATTCCTGCCCGATTCCACGCCGGCCCCACCCACAACGCCGCGATCGCATTCCCCGCATACGCCGCACTCGCACTCACATTGCGCCACTCATCCGCCGAGAATCTGCCATCGTTTTTCGCCTGTTTCGCCGTGTGATGCAGGTTCCAGGCGTTCAGGCCCACCAGCAAGGCCGGCAAGGCATTGCCCAGGTTCTGGTTCATCCAGGCTTTGGTGCTGCGCAGGTGTTCCTGAGTGCCGAATGTTTTCAGCTGCTCGATCACCTCCGATTTCCCCAGATCGGAGAGCCAGCGGTTGATTTGTGGCAGGTCGATATGCAGGCGCGTGGGGCCTGAGGTTTGAGCGGAGATCTGGTTGGGGCGTTGCAGGAAGAGGTGTTTCAGGCGCTCTTCTTGGGCTCGCAGAAAGTTACGCGCGGCGCGTTGATCGTGAGGCGCCGCGCGATGGCGTAAGGCGTTTTTGGAGGACGCTATCTTGTTCTGCACGGTGGCGATTTCCAGCAGCCAGGCCTGGTACTCGCGTTGGTAACTCGGGTTGTAGACCAGTTGTGTGTCCATGGAGATTTCGGTGGAGATCAGCACTTGGGGTACGGCCAGGGTCAGTGCCAGTTGCTGTTTCATGGCCGGCAGCAGCATGACGCTCAAGCCGTGCCAGGCGTCTCTGGCCTTGTGGTTGGCGACGTCGAGGAGGGTGTTCATCGCCTGTTTGGCGGTGCTGCTCATGGCCTGGTAGAGCTGGCTGTCGCGGACGGATTCCAGGTCCAGCACCGCCTTGATTTCATTGAAGCGGGTGCCGATGCTCGTGGCGTCGCCCGGGGATCTTGGGTTCAGGGTGGGGGAGTGACCGTCGCCTTCGCGGCCCTGGTCGTCGAGTTTGCCGGTGGTGCTGAAGTTGTGGGTGACCTGCTTGATCAGCGCGGCGAGTTCCGGGTTGAAGTTGTACAGCGCGGTGCCGAACAGTTTGCTGGGCTGCGCGGCTTGCGCGAGTAGCCATTGCTGTCCGCGTTCGACGTTGCCCAAGGCGGTGTAGAGGGCATGGGCGGTTTCCAGCAGCTGGCTGGCTTGGTCTTCGTGGCCGGTGTCGTGATAGATCGATTCGGCACCTGGATTGAGTTGGTCGAGCCAGTCGATCAGGTCGTCGGCACTGCGTTGGATATGCGCCTGCAGCTGTGTCGCCTCGACGGTGGTCTGGCTGAGGTAGTTTCGTACTTCGTCAAAGCGCACGTCTTCGCGCCAGAAATGTTTGGTTTCCCATTCCTCAAGGGCTGTCCGCCATTTTTGTTGATCGGGCAGATGGCCCCACCTGGCCTTGAACGAACGTTCGCCAGCCGCCACCGTGGCGCCGGCGCCCATCATCACCATCGCGTTATCCTCGGGCGGCACCAGTTCTTTGGCGCGTTCGACGTCATCATGGGTGCTGAGCAGCGTGTACAGGTCGTCGGTGTAGGCCTGGCGCTGGACCGGGGGCTGCATTGAAGAGGGGATAAACGGCTCGGCATCAAACCCGCACAGGTTCTGTACGGCCAGCGCACTTTGCAATTGGTGTTGATGCAGGGCTTCGAACTGGCTCTGCTCCAAAAGCCGACCGACCAGATTCATGTTCAGGTCATCGATCACCGCCAGCGGATCGTCCAGGGCGACAAACAGCGCCGTGTCCTGCATCGGTACCCGGCCTCGTACCAGCGCTTCTTCGAAGGCCGGCTTGAACGCCGCGTCCGGGTCGGCGGTTTCGGTGGGCAACGAGGTGCTGGTGAAGCTCGGCGCCTGCCCGCCATAGACGAAAATGTCCGCGACGCATTTGCCCAACTCGGTGATCGCCTCGCCGTGGGCGACTTTGCCGGTCAGGCAGTACGCTGGCAGGTCAACGCTGCGCATCCAGCGGGATTGCTCGGCGGCATTGCTGCGCATCAACTCGCACATCCGCCAGGTCCATTGCACCGGTGAGTAGGCGATGCGCAGTTGGGTTCGACGGGAATAGAGCAGGTACTGACGTACCTGGCCGGGGTTGTGGCGGGTGTCCTGATTCAGTTCGCGTTCGGTCCATTCGTGACGAATGAGCATCTCGCGTTCCACCTGATACTCATGGAAGGTTTCGTCGACGCTGCTCCACACGTACAGCCAGCCGTCCCGTAGCTGGCGCAGGGTATAGCTGCGGGTCTTCAACGGTGGCAGGGAGGGGTTTGACCAGTTTTTCGGAAGCGGATTCGGGCCTTGGTTGCTGCCTTTATGCGGTGACTCGTCCACGGCATAACGAACGGGGAAAACCGCCACTTCCTTTTGCATCAATCCGCACTGGCCGGAGCCCATCGGTATGTTCTGGAATTCCTGATTGCGCCGGGCCTGATCCAGCTGGGCTTCTGTTGCGTAGCTCATCACATGTCCTTGTGGTTTTCGGTGGGTAGACAATCGTTATCCATCCGCTGGATACGCAGTTCTGGTGCAAGTTGGAGGGCGTCGGGATTGTGTAAGAGCCAACGCTGATAAGGCCCGTCTGATTGAAATGCGAACCCAATTCCCCAGCGCACGCTGTACTCGACCCAGATGGCGAGACTGCACTCGCTCGACAACCCCCAAGCCTCGGCTTCATCCAATCGTTGATCGAACCATTGGGTTCGGATGCTGTTGTGCACCTGTGCGAAGGGCAGCGGGTGGCGTTGCTCCAACCTCAGATTCAGCCGTTCCATGAAGCGCCAACGGCCAGCGCGGTTCAGTGCCTTCAGCTGCCCTTCACCCAACAGGGCATTGACCCCGTCAGGGGCAGGTCCGGCGCGCAGAAAACTACGCCACGCAGATTGGGGAGGGGGTTCCCAGGAGAGCTGACCTTCAGGCACATGCCACGCCTCGATCGGTCCAAGAATCCCGTCAAGGTGAGTGCCCTGATAGCTCTCCAACCAATGGCGCGCCACCAGCGGATCGGCAAAGCGCAGCAACCCGCTCCCGCCCAGCACATCAGGCGGCGCAATGAACCGCCGCAAATGATCGGCAACAACCTGCATGGGCGCGCGACTGGACAACAGGCTGGCATCCGCCTGCTGGTACTCCTCGTCGATCAAGCTGGATGGCCCGTGAGGCGAAACCAATATCGGCCCCAGATCCTGCAGTTCACTCCACCGCGTTCCGAGATACAGCGGCACAATCTCCAGCGGTTCGCCACGCTGGTACAGACGGGCAAGCGCGTCGGGTCGCAATACACCATCAATCAACAAATAATTGGCTTGGGAAACGTTGTTCACTGGGCGGTCTCCTTCAAGGCTCGCTCCCTGGCAGCACGCTCGCAGACTTCACAGCGCGGCTCCCCGAGCAACAACGCCTGCCGCTGTGCAGGCATCAGCAGATCACCGGCCTTGTCTGCATCCGCCTCCTTCAACGGTCCCGGCAGCAGCGGTGCCGCCCCCGTGCCAGTCCCCGGGCTCCCGCCTGAGTTGAGGTAGATCATTGGCCCGCTCACGGTCACGCCACCGGCGTCGATCTTGATGAAGCTGCCGCCGCCCACCAGCGTCATCTCTGAACCCGCCTCGAGCACCAGCTTCATGCCGCTTTTCAGATGGATTTCCCGACCAGCCTCGACGAGCTGTCCGGTGCCGATTTTGACGTGCTGGTTCACACCCACCGTCAGGTGATCGTCGGCACGGGCTTCGGCTTTGCGGTCCGCATGGACTGTGCGGTGTTCCTCGGCCTTGAACTCGCTGTAGCTGTTCTGCTCGACGGTGTCGTGACGCTCGTTGCCGACGCGAATCTTCTGGTCGTTTTCGATGTTCTCGTCCCAGTCGCGCTGGGCGTGCAGGAAGATCTGCTCCTGGCCTTTCTTGTCTTCGATGCGCAGTTCGTTGGAACCGCTGCCACCTGGCGAGCTGAGGGTCTTGAACACGCTGCGGGTCTTGTTCGTCGGCAACGGGTACGGCACCGGGTGTTCCTTGTGGTACAGGCAGCCGCTGATCAAGGGTTGATCGGGGTCGCCTTCGAGGAAGGTGACCAGCACTTCCATGTCGACCCGCGGGATGGCGATGCCGCCGTAACGGGCGCCGGCCCAGGCCGAGGACACGCGCAGCCAGCAACTGCTCTTGTCGTCGCCCTGGCCTTGGCGATCCCAGTGGAACTGCACCTTGACCCGACCGTACTCGTCGCAATGAATTTCCTCCCCCGCCGGACCGGTGACCACCGCGCTCTGGCTGCCGAGGATCCGCGGTTTGGGATGTTTGAGCGGCGGGCGATACGGCGAGTCCCATGGCGTGGCCCGGAAGCGGTTGCGGTAGCCCTGAGTCAAACCGTCCTTCAGGGCGCTGGAGTCGCTGGTCACCGACTCTTCCAGCACTTGTGGCTGTTCGCCTTCGTGAGTGACTTCGGTGAGCAACCACAGGTCGTTCCACTTGCCGTTCGGGTGCTCGGTCAGGGAGAGGAAGTGGCCGCTGACCAGCAACGGCTGATCGCTCTCACCTTCGGCAAGCCGGAAGTCGCTGCGATGGCGTTCGAGGGCGCGTTTTCCCAGGTGCCGGCCGCGTTCGCGGTCAACGAAGCGCCCCGGGTAGTCGTAGTCCTCAAGGTCGGGCCGCGCGTCGATACGGTTTTCACTTTCGAGGGTGATGCGCGGAATTT
>NZ_JBSVXG010000147.1:0-14895 GCF_054070595.1 Pseudomonas sp. SDO55104_S430
AGTCGACATCTGTGCTGGCTGACACACCGCTTTCGCGAGCAAGCCCGCTCCCACATTTGGTTTTGTGGTGTCTGAAATGGCTTGTATGGACATGTCTATCGCCGATGACCGGGCGTTCTGTCCGTCAGCGATATCACCTCCCGTGTTTCTGTTTGGCGCCCGCACGCCTATAATGGCTGCCTTTTTCGCCCAATGATTTTGCGGAGCTGGTGATGGCCGAACGTAAGGCGTCTGTCGAGCGCGACACTCTGGAAACCCAGATCAAAGCCTCGATCAACCTCGATGGCACCGGTAAGGCCCGATTTGATATCGGTGTTCCTTTCCTTGAGCACATGCTGGACCAGATCGCCCGTCACGGGTTGATCGACCTGGATATCGTCAGCAAAGGCGACCTGCATATCGACGACCACCACACCGTGGAAGACGTCGGTATCACCCTCGGCCAGGCCTTCACCCAGGCCATCGGCGACAAGAAAGGCATCCGTCGCTACGGCCACGCCTACGTGCCGCTCGATGAAGCGCTGTCGCGCGTGGTGATCGACTTCTCCGGCCGTCCTGGCCTGCAGATGCACGTTCCCTATACCCGCGCCACCGTCGGCGGTTTCGACGTTGACCTGTTCCAGGAATTCTTCCAGGGCTTCGTAAACCACGCCAACGTCACCCTGCACATCGACAACCTGCGTGGCCACAACACCCACCACCAGATCGAAACCGTGTTCAAGGCTTTCGGCCGCGCGCTGCGCATGGCCGTTGAGCTCGATGACCGCATGGCCGGGCAAATGCCATCGACCAAGGGCGTCCTGTAATGCAGACGGTTGCAGTTATCGATTACGGCATGGGCAACCTGCACTCGGTGGCCAAGGCCCTCGAACACGTAGGCGCCGGCAAGGTGCTGATCACCAGCGATGCCAACGTGATTCGCGAAGCCGACCGGGTGGTTTTCCCCGGCGTCGGCGCGATTCGCGATTGCATGGCGGAGATCCGTCGCCTGGGCTTCGACTCGCTGGTGCGTGAAGTCAGCCAGGACCGTCCGTTTCTCGGCATCTGCGTCGGCATGCAAGCCTTGCTCGACCACAGTGAAGAGAACGATGGCGTCGACTGCATCGGCCTGTTTCCGGGTGAGGTGAAGTTCTTCGGCAAGGACCTGCATGAAGACGGCGAACATCTGAAAGTCCCGCACATGGGCTGGAACGAAGTGAAGCAGGCGGTCAATCACCCGCTGTGGCACGACATCCCGGACATGGCGCGTTTCTACTTCGTGCACAGCTACTACATCGCCGCCGCCAATGCGCGTCAGGTGGTGGGCAGCGGTCACTACGGCGTCGACTTCGCCGCGGCGCTGGCCGATGGCTCGCGTTTCGCCGTGCAGTTCCACCCTGAGAAGAGCCATACCCACGGCCTGCAATTGCTGCAGAACTTCGCGGCGTGGGACGGTCGTTGGTAAATGGCTGTCAAGAAATCCAGGCCGCCGATCCTCACGCTCACCCCTGAGCAGGAGGCCGAGGCCAACCGCAAGATAAAGCGCTTCATGGAAGACCGCTTTGACCTTGACCTGGGCTCGTTCGAGGCAGCCGAGATTCTTGAGCTGTTTACCCGCGAAATTGCTCCGCACTATTACAACAGGGCGATTTTCGATGTGCAGACGCACCTCAAAGAGAGGTTCGAAAGCATCGAAAGCGACCTGTGGGCGCTCGAGAAAAACTGATTTCCGAGCCAAGCTGAACATTCAATTCTGAAGGTTTGCCAGATGCTGATTATTCCCGCTATCGATCTTAAAGACGGTGCCTGTGTTCGTCTGCGCCAGGGCCGCATGGAAGATTCCACAGTGTTCTCCGATGACCCGGTGAGCATGGCTGCCAAGTGGGTGGAAGGCGGTTGCCGCCGTCTGCATCTGGTCGACCTGAACGGCGCCTTCGAAGGCCAGCCGGTCAACGGCGAAGTGGTCACCGCCATCGCCAAGCGCTACCCGAACCTGCCGATCCAGATCGGCGGCGGCATCCGTTCCCTGGAAACCATCGAACACTACGTCAAGGCTGGCGTGAGCTACGTGATCATCGGCACAAAGGCCGTGAAAGAGCCGGCCTTCGTTGCCGAAGCCTGCCGCGCGTTCCCGGGCAAAGTGATCGTCGGTCTCGACGCCAAAGACGGCTTTGTCGCCACCGATGGCTGGGCCGAAATCAGCAAGGTCCAGGTGATCGACCTGGCCAAGCAGTTCGAAGCCGACGGCGTGTCCGCCATCGTTTATACCGACATCGCCAAAGACGGCATGATGCAGGGCTGCAACGTACCGTTCACCGCTGCGCTGGCGGCTGCCACTTCGATCCCGGTGATCGCGTCCGGCGGCATCCACAACCTGGGCGACATCAAGGCCCTGCTCGACGCCAAGGCACCGGGCATCATCGGTGCAATCACTGGCCGTGCGATCTACGAAGGCACCCTCGACGTCGCTGAAGCGCAAGCTTTCTGCGATTCGTACAAAGGCTGAGGACTGACCATGGCGCTGGCCAAACGCATCATCCCTTGCCTGGACGTGGACAACGGCCGGGTCGTCAAGGGTGTGAAATTCGAGAACATCCGTGACGCCGGTGACCCGGTGGAAATTGCCCGTCGTTACGACGAGCAGGGTGCCGACGAGATTACCTTTCTCGACATCACCGCCAGCGTCGACGGCCGCGATACCACGCTGCATACCGTCGAGCGCATGGCCAGCCAGGTGTTCATCCCGCTGACCGTCGGCGGTGGCGTGCGCACCGTGCAGGACATCCGCAACCTGCTCAACGCCGGTGCGGACAAGGTCTCGATCAACACCGCTGCGGTATTCAATCCGGAGTTCGTCGGCGAGGCGGCAGCGCATTTCGGCTCGCAGTGCATCGTCGTCGCGATCGATGCGAAGAAGGTTTCCGCTCCTGGCGAAACCCCGCGCTGGGAAATCTTCACCCACGGCGGCCGCAAGCCGACCGGCCTCGACGCTGTCGAATGGGCGAAGAAGATGGAAGGCCTGGGCGCCGGTGAGATCCTGCTGACCAGCATGGACCAGGACGGCATGAAAAACGGCTTCGACCTGGGCGTGACCCGCGCCATCAGCGATGCGCTGGGCATTCCGGTGATCGCGTCCGGCGGCGTCGGCAATCTGCAGCACCTGGCCGACGGCATCCTCGAAGGCCACGCCAGCGCGGTGCTGGCGGCGAGTATTTTCCACTTCGGCGAATACACCGTTCAGGAAGCCAAGGCCTACATGGCACATCGCGGAATCGTGATGCGCTGATTGCCGAGCCCTCGGAGCGGCACGCTCCGAGGGTTTGCCGTGCAATGAGATCAAAAGGCCAGTAGACAGCACCACACGCTCAAGGCACTCTTGGGTACGCCAAGGATTTCGGTAGCCCGACATGATCAAACGTCTGCTTCTTGCTCTCGCCAGCGCTGCGCCCCTGCTCATAAACGCTGCACCTGCCGCCGCCAACACCGATGTCGATATGGTGTTGCTGACGGAAAACTTCCCGCCGTACAACATGGCGAAGAACGGCAAGAACTTCGCCCAGGACGAAAACATCAGCGGCATCGCCACTGACATCGTCCGCGAGATCTTCAAGCGCGCCGACATTTCCTACAGCCTGACGCTGCGTTTCCCCTGGGAGCGGATTTACAAACTCACTCTGGAAAAACCTGGCTACGGCGTGTTCGTCATGGCCCGCCTGCCGGACCGTGAAAATCTGTTCAAGTGGGTTGGCCCTATTGGTCCCGACGACTGGATCATGCTGGCCAAGGCCGACAGCAAGATCACCCTCGACTCCCTGGACGATGCGCGCAAGTACAAGATCGGCGCCTACAAGGGCGATGCGATTGCCGAGACCCTGACCAAACAGGGTTTGAAACCGCTGGTGGTGCTGCGCGACCAGGACAATGCCAAGAAGCTGCTCAACGGCCAGATCGATCTGTGGGCCACTGGCGATCCCGCCGGCCGTTACCTGGCAAGGCAGGACGGCGTGACCGGGCTCAAGACGGTGTTGCGTTTCAACAGCGCCGAACTCTACCTGGCGCTGAACAAGGACGTACCCGACGAAACCGTCGCCAGGCTGCAGGCCGCTCTCGATCAGTTGCGCAAGGACGGTGTGGTCGACGAGATCATGGCGCGGTATCTCTGATTGGCTGAAAGGAATCGCGAGCAGGCTCGCTCCCACACAGCCCCCCCATAGGGTCCATGTTCTGACAATCGATCACCCACAAAAAAACCGCATCGCTGCGGTTTTTTTGTGCCTGCCGAATGCCCTTAAACGAACAACGACAACAACAGAATAAAGCCCAACCCCACCACCGACAGAATGGTCTCCATCGCGGTCCAGGTCTTGAAGGTTTCGGCCACGGTCATGTTGAAGTACTGCTTGACCAGCCAGAACCCGGCGTCGTTCACATGGGACAGGATCAGGGAACCGGCGCCGGTGGCCAGCACCAGCAGCTCGCGGTTGACCCCTGGAATCATCCCGACCACCGGCACCACGATGCCCGCGCCGGTGATGGTTGCCACGGTCGCCGAACCGGTAGCGATACGGATCACCGCCGCCACCAGCCATGCCAGCAGGATCGGCGAGATCTGCGCCGCCACCGCCATGTGGCCGATCACGTCGCCCACGCCGCTGGTCACCAGCATCTGCTTGAAGCCGCCGCCCGCACCGATGATCAGGATAATCGCGGCGGTTGGCGCCAGGCTCGCGTCCAGCCACTTGAGCATCTGCTGGGAACCGATGCCCTGCTTGTAGCCGAAGGTGTACAGCGACAGCAGCAATGCCAGCAACAGAGCCGAGATCGGGTGGCCGATCAGGTCCATGAAGGTACGGAAGAAGTTGCCGTCCGGCAGCACCACGTCAGCGAAGGTCTTGAGCAGCATCAGGAACACCGGCGACAGCACGGTGACCAGGGTGATGCCGAAGCTCGGCAGGTCGGCCGAATCCGATTCACGGGCCAGTTGATCCACCAGCTCCTGGTTCGGGTGACCGGGGATGTGCTTGGCAATGAAGGTACCGAAGATGGGACCGGCAATGATCGCCGTTGGCAGTGCCACGATCAGGCCGTACAGGATGGTCTTGCCGATGTCGGCACCGAATACGCCGATCGCCAGCAGCGGGCCCGGGTGCGGTGGCACCAGGCCGTGCACCGCCGACAGGCCGGCCAGCAGCGGGATACCGATCTTGATGATCGACACGCCGGTGCGCCGGGCAACGATGAACACCAGCGGGATCAGCAGCACGAAGCCGATTTCGAAGAACAGCGGAATGCCCACCAGGAACGCGGCGAACATCATGGCCCACTGGACCTTTTCCTTGCCAAAGGCACGGATCAGGGTCTGGGCGATCTGATCCGCCCCGCCCGACTCGGCCATCATTTTGCCGAGCATGGTGCCCAGCGCGAGGATGATGCCGACAAAACCGAGCACGCCGCCGAAGCCGTCCTGGAAGGCCTTGATGATGGTGCCGATCGGCATGCCGGAGGTCAGCCCGAGGAAGGCTGCGGCGATGATCAGGGCAATGAAGGGGTGAAACTTGAACTTGGTGATCAGGACGATAAGCCCGATCACCGTAACCACTGCATCGAGCAGCAGGAACGTCTCGTGGGACATGCCAAACATTAGGGGTGTCTCCTGGTTGTTGTTGTTATTAAAGCGGGTAATGCGAAAGCCATAAGGACAGCGCTATCTCTTGAAGCAAAAATTAACCGGCGCGTTTCAGGCCGTTCTCGAGCCACCATTGGTGGGCTTGAACCGCCAATTGATCGACGCTGTGGGTCGAGGCATCAAGGCCCAGGGTCAGCGGCTCGCCGATTGGCGATTCGAGAGTGGCGAACTGGCTGTCGATCAAGGTCGAAGGCATGAAATGGCCCGGCCGATGGGAAACGCGGTCGGCAGCCACTTCAGGGGTCAGCTCAAGAAAGACGAAGCCCAGGCCCGGCAAGGCGCTGCGCAGACGTTCGCGGTAAATATGCTTGAGTGCCGAGCAGGTCAGCACCGGGCGCTGGCCCAGGGCGTCGATGCGGCGCAGTTCATCGCACAGGCTGTCGAGCCAGCCGGCACGGTCTTCGTCGTTCAGGGGGATACCCGCGCTCATCTTTTCGATATTGGCGGCAGGGTGGAAAGAGTCGCCTTCAATGGCAGTGGCGCCGCTGAGCTGGCACAGGGCCTCGCTGACGCACGTCTTGCCGCAACCGGCAACGCCCATGATGACCAGGGCGGTGATGGGATGATTCATGTAACACCTCAGCGCGCAGACAGCGCTACCTTTGCCAGTTATGACACTAGACCAAAAGCAGAAGTTGCCGACGCCTTCTTGTCATTTTTGTGGGTTGCAGCATGTTTATCCCAATGCCAAAAGCGGAGGTCAGGCGAACCCCCACTTACGCATTTGCAGCTGCATCGAGACAGCGCTACCTTAGTGCCTTGAATTTTGTTTGGCAAGCCGTCGATGAACTCAACCAAGAACGATAAAAATACGCGCACCACTGGCCGCCCTACCCTCAACGAAGTCGCACGCCTGGCCGGCGTCAGCCCGATTACCGCGTCCCGCGCCTTGCGCGGCGTCAGCACGGTGGCCACGGAACTGGTGGAAAAAGTGCAGAGCGCGGCCCGCGAACTCAACTACGTGGTCAACTCCGCCGCCCGCGCCCTGGCCTCGGCCCAGAGCCATTCGGTGGTGGTTTTGGTGCCATCGCTGTCCAACCTGTTGTTCATCGACACCCTGGAAGCCATTCATCAGGTTCTGCGCCCCAAGGGCTTCGAAGTGCTGATCGGCAACTTCCATTATTCGCGCGACGAAGAAGAGAACCTGCTGCGCAACTACATGGCCTATCAGCCTCGGGGCTTGCTGCTCACAGGCTTCGACCG
Organism: Pseudomonas sp. SDO55104_S430; assembly: GCF_054070595.1. Taxonomy (NCBI): domain Bacteria; kingdom Pseudomonadati; phylum Pseudomonadota; class Gammaproteobacteria; order Pseudomonadales; family Pseudomonadaceae; genus Pseudomonas; species Pseudomonas sp. SDO55104_S430. Next base: position 6,869 of record NZ_JBSVXG010000147.1, read on the forward strand.
AACCGAAAGCTCGCGGCGGATGATCGAAGGCAGCAACATTCCGTGCGTATACATGATGGAGCTGGACAGTGCCGCCGGGCTCAATTGCGTGGGCTTTTCGCAACTGGCCGCCGGTGAGACGGCGGCCGGGCACCTGCTGTCTCGTGGTCGCAAACGCCTGGCCTATATCGGTGCGCAACTGGATCAGCGCACGTTGCTGCGCGGTGAAGGTTATCGTCGTGCGCTGCAGAAGGCCGGTCTGTATGACCCGGCCCTCGAAGTGCTGACGCCGCGTCCGTCGTCGGTCGGTCTGGGTGGCGAGTTGTTCTTGCAGATGATCGCCAATCATCCAGATGTCGATGCGATCTTCTTCGGCAACGACGACCTGGCTCAGGGTGCCTTGCTTGAAGCCCTGCGCTGCGGGATCAAGGTTCCAGAGCAGGTGGCGATTCTCGGTTTCAACGATTTGCCTGCATCGGCGCATATGGTTCCGCGGCTGAGCAGCATCAGTACGCCGCGTGAGGCCATCGGGCGTCGTGCGGCGGAGCAGATGTTGACGTTGATGGCCGGGAATACGGTGGCCAGGCCGGTGCAGGATATGGGGTTTGAGTTGAAGGTGCGGGAGAGTACCTGACTCCCCGACAGCTCCTACACTTAAGAGCATGTACGCATTTGGCAACGGAGTTGTTTCATGGAACATGCACTGAAAATCCTCGGCAAAGCCTCGTCAATCAACGTGCGCAAGGTGCTGTGGACCTGTGAGGAGCTGGGCCTTAATTACGTACGCGAGGATTGGGGCAGCGGTTTTGCCTCGACCCACAGCCCGGAGTTCCTGCGCTTCAACCCCAACGCCCAGGTGCCGGTGATAATCGATGAGAACGGGGTGTTGTGGGAGTCCAATACCATCTGCCGCTATCTGGCCGGCAAGCACCATCATCACCACAACGAGTTGCTGCCCTCAGATCCGGCCGCCCGGGCCCGTGTCGAACAGTGGATGGACTGGCAGGCCACCGATCTCAATACAGCCTGGAGCTACGCCTTCATGGCGCTGGTGCGCAAGGACCCGGAGTTCCAGGATGCGCATCGCGTGGAGGTCAGCGTGCGTGGCTGGAACCAGAAAATGGGCATCCTCGAACATCAACTGGCGAGCACCAAGGCCTATGTCGCCGGGGCGCGGTTTACCCTGGCCGATATCGTCATCGGTCTGTCAGTCAACCGCTGGCTGATGACGCCGATCGAGCGTCCCGACTACCCGGCCCTCGATGACTACTTCAAGTGCCTGGCACCCCAGCCCGGGTTTCTGAAACATTGCTGTAACGGCCTGCCTTGAGCCGCGCAAACCTTTGCCGTCCGTCGGCAAAGGTTTGCCCCTTTTGCGATTGAATGGCTATCCAAACACATATAACTGACTGATTTTTATGGAATTTATATTCCAGGCACAGTCCTTGCTGAAAGCCCTGCACCGAAATCAACCACAAGGACTTTCATCATGTTGGTCAGTTCAAAACAAGCCGTGGTCGTACCGCTTTCCAAACGTTCCGCCACAGATCCTACGGCCGAAGCCGCCGCCGGCCTGCAAAGCGCCATGAGCCAGGCCCTGCAGAACAACGTGCAGGCGCAGAACACCCAGGCCACTACGCAGGTTCAGGAGTCCGCCACCGGGCAAGCCACGCAGCAGGTCAGCGAGGCTACGCGCATCAGCGACAACGTTGATGAGGCGTTCGCCAAGACCCGCGTGAATCTGCAAGCCGTTAACGCGCCGCTGCCGGATGACGTCAAGGACCGGATCAAGGACGGCTCGGCCACTTCCGAGTTCAAGGAGTACATGAGCAAGACTCCAGAACAGCGCATCCGCGATGCGATCCTCGAGGAGATGGGTCTGACCCAGGAAGAAGTCGACAAGATGCCGCCTGAGAAGCAAAAGGCGATCGGTGAGGAAGTCGCCCAGCGCATGCAGGAAAAGGCAGAAATCGCCAAGCAGGAGAAAGCACAACAGCAGGATGGTGACCAGAACAAGGCGCAGGTGGTGGACAAGTTCCTCGCGTCCCTCTGATCACCCCGTTATACCTGCTGCAACACAATCCCTGTGGGAGCGTGGCTTGCCCGCGATGGTCGTCAACGATAACGCTGGATGCCTGACACCCCGCGTCATCGTTGGCCTCCATCGCGAGCAAGCTAGCTCCTACAGGGATCGTGCATGACCCGTAGGAGCGAGGCTTGCCTGCGAACCTTCAGGGTCAATTCAATTGCAACGTGGAATTGAACTGGCTGATCGCATCCACCACATGCCGTGACCCCTGCTGAATCTCCAGGATCACCTCCCCCGCCTCGTTCGCCAGCTCCACCCCAAGCCCCGTGCGGCTCAGGCTCGATTGCATGCTGGTCACCGCGCTCACCGACAAATCATGGTTCTTGCGCACCACATCGACGATCTCCAGCGTCGCCTGGCTCGTGCGTGCAGCCAGACTGCGCACTTCATCAGCCACCACCGCAAACCCTCGGCCATGCTCCCCGGCACGAGCTGCCTCAATGGCGGCGTTGAGCGCCAGCAAGTTAGTCTGGTCGGCGATGCCACGGATGGTCTGCACGATGCTGCCGATGATCTCGGACTGTTTGCTCACCGCATCAATGCTCAGCGCCGCTTCGTTCAGGTCCCTGGAAATGTCCTGGATGATCTGCACCGTCTGCTGCACCACCTCCGAGCCCTTGCGCGCGCAGACGTCGTTCTGCACCGAGGTGCTGTGGGCCGATTCGGCGGCGGTTTGCAGGGTGGTCATCTGGCGGGTGATGTCGCTGGCGAACTTCACCACCTTGTACAGCCGGCCCTTGGCATCGAACAGCGGGTTGTAGGACGCCTCCAGAAACACCGTATGCCCGTACTTGTCCTTGCGCTCGAAACGGTGCGAGTGATATTCGCCGCGATTGAGCGAGGCCCAGAACGCCTTGTAGTTCGCCGACTCGGCTTCGGCCCGATGGCAGAACAGGCTGTGATGCTGGCCGATCACTTCGTTGAGCGAGTAATGCATGGTCTTGAGGAAGTTTTCGTTGGCCGTGATCACCTTGCCGTCCGGGGTGAATTCGATCACTGCCATGGAGCGCCCGATCGCCGCCAGCCGGCTTTCGTTTTCATGCTCTTTATTGATTCTCTCAGTGACATCGGTGGCGACCTTGATCACGCTCTGCACCTGGCGATCCGGGCCATACACCGGCATGTAGCTGGCTTCGAGCCAGATTTCCCGACCGCTTTTGTGCAGACGTAAAAAGGTGCCGCCGGTCGCCTCGCCCCGCGCCAGATCACGCCACAACCTGGTGTACTCCTCGCTGCGATAAAACGCCTCTTCACAGAAGACACGATGGTGCTTGCCCCGCACTTCGTCGGCGCTGTAACCCATGGTCTTGCAGAAGTTTTCGTTGGCGTCGATCACGATGCCTTCGGGGGTGAACTCAATCATCGCCATCGAACGACTGATGGCGGCCAACTTGGCATTGGCTTCGGTTAACGCACAACTGAAGCGTTCAATTTCCAGCAAGTCAGCCTTGTTATGCAGATTAAACATGTTCGTATCACCCCGAGCGCGGTCGTTTTGATTGGTTGAAGTTCCGGTTCTTTGAATCCAGTACATCCAGCAACAGGCACACGCACCCCTCCAGAGGAAGGGCATGGTCAGGTAATAAATGGTGTTTGATCGGAGGGTCCTTGAGTGGCGTCCTCATCAAGACATCCAGTTCTTGATAGCCCAGGAGCGGGCTGGTCCTAACATAGTCACAAGTAAACTCCATTTAACCTGCAGCTCCCTTTCAGATGCGTCGGTGCCTTGGGTTGCGCACTCTTGCCATCATCAATCACGGTCTTTCGGTGTAATCGAGATAGTTAGTTACAGCCCAGCATAGCGCTCCCGCATGAGTGCGCAAGGCCATCAATAGGCCATTAATCTGCTAATTTCAGGACAAAATCGGTTCAGCGAATGGATCCAAAAATATAGGTGGATGAGTGATTGAGAATAGGAATGAAGACGGCGATTGCCATGGGGATGAAATCCAATCTCGAGTGAGGGAAGTTCAGGTATACACCTATCCCCAGACGCGCGTTGTTTTATAATCGCCCGCTTTGCACACCATCGACCAAGCCCCATGCACTCCACGTCCTACACCCTGCTTGAAGAGCCACTCTGGCCCTTGATGAACAAGTTCTACCGCGCTCATCAGTCGTCGATGAAAGCCGTTCGCGACGCGCAACTGTGGGTTGCGCGACGGGACGAGATCGTCGCGGCGCTGTGCTTGCGTCCGGTGTCGGGCGGGCATTGGCTGACCGGGTTGTTTGTCGATCCGGTCTGTCGGCAACAGGGCGTTGCCGCGGCCCTTATTGCTGAAGCGGTCAAGGATCTCGAGCTGCCGGTGTGGCTGTTCTGCCATCCTGACTTGCGTGGCTTTTATGAGCGTCGCGGTTTTGGTTTCGATCCGCAGATGCCTTATGCGATGGTTGAACGCTTGAGCCGTTACGCGCGCAGCAAGCCGATGATTGCCATGGGCTTAGAACCGTTGGTTAGATCCACTGACAATAATGTGTGATCGGTCCATGAGCGCTGCATGCTAGCCTCGCGGTCGACTTCGACTTCGCTCAGGATGCCCCATGAAACCTGCTTTTCTGGCTTTGACGCTGACCACCCTGCTCTCCCCGTTTTTTGCCCATGCCGCCACTGCGCAAGTGTCCCCCGAACAATATGCCAAGGTATTGGCCGGGGATTGGCGCGCGCCTGAAAACGTCGCCCGCGACGGCTTTCGTCATCCGCAACAGAGCCTAGGGTTCTTTGGTCTGGGATCAGATCAGACGGTGATCGAAATCACCCCGGGCAACGGCTGGTACAGCGAATTGCTGGCGCCGTTGCTCAAGGATCACGGGCAGTACATCGCCGCAGTGCAGGCGCCGACGGTCAGCGACTACGCACGCAAGAACGAAGAGAAGCTCAAGAGCAAGTTCGCCGCCACGCCCGCTCAATACGCCAAGGCACAGGTGCTGGAGTTCGATCCCAAAGCTCCAAACTTCGGCCAACCCGGCTCGGCGGACACCGTGCTGACCTTTCGCAACGTGCATAACTGGGTGCTGGCCGATACCGCGCCGCTGATGTTCCAGGCCTTTTTCAAAGTGCTCAAACCCGGTGGCGTGCTGGGCGTAGTCGACCATCGGGCCAAGGATGGAGCCTCATTGGAGGACATCAAACACAGCGGCTACCTGACCACCGAGTACGTGGTGAAACTGGCCACTGATGCGGGATTCAAGCTTGAGGCCCAGAGTGAAATAAACGCCAATGCGAAGGACACCAAGGACTACCCCGAAGGCGTGTGGACATTGCCGCCGGCGTTGACCCTGGGCGAGAAGGATCGGGCAAAGTATGTGGCGATTGGCGAATCGGACCGGATGACGCTGCGGTTCGTGAAGCCTTTGAAGTGAACAATGATTAACTGTGGGAGCGAGCCTGCTCGCGAGGCGGGGTGTCAGACAACATCAATGTTGAACTGCAATCCTTTCGCGAGCAGGCTCGCTCCCACATTGGTTTTGTGGTGGCTCAGTCGTCGGCGTTTGGATCAAGGTCCGGGAACATGACTTCAGTGAACCCGAACTTGGTGAAGTCAGTGATCCGCGACGGGTAAAGTCGACCGATCAGGTGATCGCATTCGTGCTGCACCACCCGCGCATGAAAACCGGAGGCTATTCGCACGATCGGCTCGCCCTTGGGGTCAACACCCTCATAGCGAATCTGCTGATAGCGATCCACCGCACCGCGCAAACCAGGCACCGACAGGCAACCTTCAAAGCCCTCCTCCATCAGCGGACTCAGCGGCGTGATCAGCGGGTTGATCAGAATCGTCTGCGGCACGGCTTCGGCGTCCGGATAACGCTCGCTGTGCTCGAAACCGAAGATCACCAGTTGCAGGTCGACGCCGATCTGCGGCGCGGCCAGGCCGACACCGCCGACGCTTTCCATGGTCTGGAACATGTCGTCGATCAGTTGCCACAGTTCTGGGCTGTCGAACATCTCGGCCGGAACCGGCGGGGCAATGCGCAGCAGGCGCTCGTCGCCCATTTTCAGGATTTCACGGATCATTTGATGACTTCGTCAGTGGGTGGTTTCACCGAGTGATCGCGGCCGAGTCCCGAAACGTGCTGTTTCTCTTCGTGGACGGGTCCATTTTCGCCGGCGACCTTCTCGCCAGGGTCCTTGCCCTCGCGCGACATGTGCTCGATCACCGCGTTCATCTCGGCGCCGAGCAGCAGCACTGCGGCGGAAATGTAGAAGTAGAGCAGCAACACGATGATCGCACCGATACTGCCATACATGGCGTTGTAGTTGGCGAACTCCTTGACGTACAGCCCGAAGCCCAGCGACGCGATGATCCACACCACCACCGCCAGCACCGAGCCCGGCGTGATGAAGCGAAACTCCTGTTTGACGTCGGGCATCACGTAATAGATCAGCGCCACGGCCACCATCAACAGGATCACGATCACCGGCCAGCGGGCAATCGACCACAAGGTGACGATGAAGTATTCAAGGCCCACCTGCTCGGCGATCCAGGTCATCACCTGTGGCCCGAGCACCATCAGCGCAGCGGCGATCAGCAGCATCCCGGCAATGCCGACGGTGTAGATGATCGACAGCGGAAAGCGCTTCCACGCAGGCCGGCCCTCGACCACATCGTAAGCAGCGTTCATCGCGCTCATCATCAGCCGCACGCCGGCCGAGGCCGTCCACAGGGCAATCACGATACCCACCGATAACAGGCCGCCCTTGGACTGCTGGAGCTGGTCGATCACCGGGTTGACCTGCTCAAGCGCCTGAGGCGGCAGCACCAGTTCCGATTGCAGGCGCAACCAGGAGAAGAAGTCGGGCAAATGCAGGAAACCGATCAGGGCGATCAGGAAGAGGATGAAGGGAAACAGCGAAAACAGCATTTGATAGGCCAGCGCCGAGGCGTAAGTCGACATCTCGTCGTCGACGAACTCGGTCACCGTGCGCACCATGACGCGGTGCATGGGCAAGCCTTTCATGTCCGGGAAAATCATTAGCGTCTCCTTTCGCCGCAAAAATGGAGTTGAAGTCATGGCGACTCAGGGGCCGTTTTCTTTCATCAAAGTAGCCTACCTGGCGGCTTTGAAACAAATTAATGACGCAAGTTCAGGCTGGCACAAAAACGGCCATCCGTGGATGGCCGCTTCTGATACTCGTCAAAGCCCGAATCAGGCTTTGTCGACGCCTTTTTTGACCGCATCCTTGGCTTTGCCCACTGCTTGCTGGGCTTCGCCTTTCTTTTCCTGCACCACGCCTTCGGCGCGCATTTTGTCGTTGCCGGTGGCCTTGCCGACGCCTTGCTTGACGTTACCGACCGCTTCGTTGGCCATGCCTTTCACTTTATCGCTCGTGCTGCCCATGGTGATTCTCCTGCGTAGCTTTCAGAGGGAGGAAAGTCGTTACACAAGGTTGACCGGGCGCTTTTCCCGCAAGTTTCATTTATTTTCATCCGGGCATTTCATCGCATCGAGCACGTTGGGCTTTATGTTTGCCCGACAACCTCCGAGAATGCGCCACGTATCGGCGCCTTGACGCTGAAGATTCAATCGCGCAGGAATGTTATGAAACTCGATAAACCGCAGGCCATTGCCCGCAGAAACAAGGAACTTGGCGGTGCCGTGCTGGGCGTCAACAACTGCCATTTCACGGAATTGAACCGCAATCGCAACATCTTCTGGTTCGACATCCCGGTATCGCGCCTGGCCATCGGTCAGTACGAGTGGATTCACCTGCTGATGCACACCCCGGCGACCGACGAGCTGCTGCACCTGAAAGTGCCGACGGTGTTCCTGCGCGAGCAGATGGAAGGCCTGGTGGTGCGCAACCAGGGCAAGCGCAAGGCGGCCTTGAGCCTGGAACTGAGTGCCGACAAGGATTCGTTCCTGCAGGACATGCGCCCGGCGGGGACCAACGTCAATTTCGCTAAATTCCGCCAGTAAAAGCAAAAGCTTCGCGAGCAAGCCCGCTCCCGCATTTTGA
>NZ_JBSVXG010000148.1:0-14864 GCF_054070595.1 Pseudomonas sp. SDO55104_S430
GACTTTGGGACGCGGAGCGTCCCGGGCTGCATTCCCACGCAGAGCGTGGGAACGATCAAACGCGTGAGCTGTGGTCAGGCTTTTGTGGTCAGCGGATACAACAACTCATCAAACTGCGACAACTTCGGAAAAACCAACGGCTGATCATCACTCAGATGCTGCAACCGCTGCGCGTAATCCTTGAGAAACTCCTGACGCGCCTCATCGCTGATGTACGGCACATGCCACGCCACAAACGGCTCCAGCACATCGAACCCGACATAGGCCAACGTGCCGCGCAGGATCGGGCGCAGCATGTCTTGCAGGGGGCCATGGATCGCGTCTTCGCCGAACATGTGCTCGCGCCCGCCCAGGGTCACGGTTACCAGGGCCCTCTTGCCCGCCAGCCCGCCCTGATCGTAGAAGCGTTTGCCGCCGTAGCAGATGCCCGAAACCAGTACGCGGTCGATCCAGCCCTTGAGCATGGCAGGCGCCGAGAACCAGAAGATCGGGAAGTTGAGGATGACGAGGTCGGCCCAGAGCAGCTTGTCGAGTTCGCCCTGGATGTCTGCCGCCAGTGACTGGCTTTTCACGCCCAGGCGTTGTTCCAGCGCGTACGCCAGGTACTCGGGGTTTTCCCGGGAGGAGAAGTCGGCGTCGCTGGCCACCGGGTTCCAGTTCATTTCGTACAGGTCGCTGACCTGCACTTCGTGGCCCTGGGCTTCGAGGGTGGTCACGGCCTGGTCGCGCAGGGCGGCGGTGAAGGATTTTGGCTCGGGGTGAGCGTGGACGATCAGTACTTTCATGGTGATTCCTTAGACTTTTTCCAGCGTAGGGTTTGTATTCGTTGCGCGGCTGGCCAGCAGTTGGTCGAGCCAGTCCGGGTCCATCTGCGGTTCGGAGGAGAACAGCAGCCCGGTGTAATCCTGATGCGGCGGGGTGAAGATGGCGCTGCGCGAGCCGTGGTCCACCACCCTGCCCTTTTGCATCACCAGTACCTCATCGGCAATCGCCCGCACAGTGGCGACGTCGTGGGTGATGAACAGGTAGGCCACGCCCAGTTGCTGCTGGATGCGGTTGAGCAGTTTCAATACGCCTTCGGCTACCAGTTGATCAAGGGCCGAGGTCACTTCGTCGCAGATGATCAGTTGCGGATCGGCCGCCAGTGCCCGGGCGATGCAGACCCGTTGTTTCTGCCCGCCGGACAATTCTCGGGGCTGACGATCCATGTACTTCGCCGGGTCCAGTTCAATCATCTCCAGCAATTCGGCCACTCGCGCACGCATCGCCTTGCCCTTGAGGCCCAGGTAGAAGGTCAGCGGCCGGCCGATGATATCGACGATGCGCTGGCGTGGATTGAGGGCCGTGTCGGGGATCTGGTAGATCATCTGGATGCGCCGCAATTGCTCCTTGCTGCGCTGACGAAAATCCGCCGGCAGCGGCTGACCGTCGTACAGCACCTGGCCGTAGGTCGGCGGCAGCAGCCCGGTGATCAGCCTCGCCGTGGAGCTCTTGCCGCTGCCGGACTCGCCGATCACCGCCAGAGTCTGGCCGCGATAGAGTTTTAGCGAGACATCGTGCAGCACCGGTTGATTGCCGTAGCTGGCGCAGCTTTGGCGCAGTTCCAGCAGTGGCTTTTCCTGCTGCGGGCACGGCTTGGGTTCGGTGTGGAAACTGCGCACTGCCCACAGCGACTTGGTGTAGTCCTCCTGCGGATCGCCGAGCATCTTGCGGGTCTCGGCTTCTTCCACCAGTTTGCCGTGGCGCAGGACCATGATGCGATCGGCCATCTGCGCCACCACCGCCAGGTCGTGGCTGATGTAGATCGCGGCGCTGCCGTAGGTCGCCACGGCATCGCGGATCGCCGCCAGCACTTCGATCTGGGTGGTGACGTCTAGCGCGGTGGTCGGTTCGTCGAAGATGATCAAGTCCGGGTGACAGGCCATGGCCATCGCGGTCATCACCCGCTGCAACTGCCCACCGGAGACTTGGTGCGGATAACGCTGGCCAATCTTCTCGGGGTTGGGCAGGCGCAGCACGCGGTACAGCTCGACCGCCTCGGCCATCGCCTGCTCGCGGCTCATACCGCCGTTCTTCACCGCGGTCTCTACGTGCTGGTCGATCAGCCGGTGAGCCGGGTTGAACGACGCCGCGGCACTTTGCGCGACGTAGGCAATGCGCAGGCCGCGCAACTTACGCAGCGCTTCGGGTTTGGCGTTAAGCAAGTCGATGCCATCGAAATGCACCGAGCCGTTGGTGATGCGGCAACCGTCGCGGGTGTAGCCCATGGCCGACAGGCCGAGAGTCGACTTGCCCGCCCCCGACTCGCCGATCAGCCCCAGCACCTCGCCGCGCTGCAGGGTCAGGTCGATGCCCTTGATCAGCGGATGCCAGGCGTCTTCGTAGTGACCTTCGATGTGCAGGTTGCGGATTTCCAGTAAAGGTTTGGTCGTCATGTTCAGCACTCCTTGAGGCCGCTGGATTTGTGCAGCATCCAGTCGACGACGAAATTGACGCTCACGGTGATCAAGGCCACGGCCAGGGCCGGCAGCAGCGGGCTGATGTCGCCGAAGGTAATCAGCACGGCGTTGTCGCGCACCATGCTGCCCCAGTCGGCGGTCGGCGGTTGAATGCCCAGGCCAAGGAACGACAGCGCACTGATGAACAGGAACACGAAGCAGAAACGCAGGCCGAACTCGGCAATCAGCGGCGCCGCGGCGTTGGGCAATACCTCACGGGTGACCAGCCACCACAGGCCTTCACCGCGCAGGCGCGCGGCTTCGACGAAGTCCTGTACGACCACTGTCATCGCCACCGCCCTTGAAAGGCGGAACACCCGGGTCGCATCCAGCAGCGCGATCACCAGCACCAGGGACACGGCATTGGTGCCGACCACGCTGAGGATCAGCAAGGCGAAGATCAGTTGCGGAATCGCCATCAGGATGTCCACCACCCGCGACAGGCCCTGGTCGATCGCACCGCCCTTGATGGCCGCGACCAGCCCGCTCAGACCACCGAGCAGGAACGCCAGCAGCGTGGTCAGGAAGGCAATGCCCAAGGTGTTACGCGCGCCGTAGACCAGACGGCTGAACATGTCGCGCCCCAGGTTATCGGTGCCCAGCAGGAACTGCCCGCCCCACGGCGCGAAGCCCTCGCCCACCACCTGGGTTTCACCGAATGGCGCCAGCACCGGCGCGAACACGGCCACCAGGATGTACAGCAGGATCACCAGCAGCCCGAATTTGGCGCTCAGCGGCGCCCGCAATAGTTGTTTGAACAGGCTCATGGCTTACCCCTTCGGATGCATCAGGCGCGGGTTGCTGGCAATCGACAGCACGTCGGCACTGGTATTGAGCAGGATGTAGGTCGCGGCGAAGATCAGGCTGCAGGCCTGCACCACCGGGATGTCGCGCTTGGCCACCGAGTCCACCAGCAACTGGCCCAGGCCGGGATAGACGAACACCACTTCGACCACCACCACGCCGACCACCAGGTACGCCAGGTTCAGCGCCACCACGTTGACGATGGGCGCCAGGGCGTTGGGCAAGGCGTGGCGGAAGATGATCCGTGACTGGCTGATGCCCTTGAGCCGGGCCATTTCGATGTAAGGGCTGGCCAGCAGGTTGATCAGGGAGGCGCGGGTCATGCGCATCATCTGGGCGATCACCACCAGGCTCAGGGTGGCGACCGGCAGCACCGAGCGTTGCAGCACTTCACCCAGCGATGCATCAGGCGACAGGTTGGAAATGCTCGGGAACCAGTTGAGTTTCACGGCGAACACCAGGATCAGGATGTAGGCGACGAAGAACTCGGGGAACGACACCGCGCTCAGGGCCGAGGTGTTGAGCAAGCGGTCGAACCAGCTGTTGCGATACAGCGCCGCGAGCATCCCCAGCAACAGGGCCAGAGGCACCGAGATCAGCGCGGCGAGCAACGCCAGGCTGAAGGTGTTGCCCAATCGCGTGCCGACCAGATCGGCGATGGGCCGCTGGTTGGCCAGCGACATACCGAGGTCACCGTGCAGCAGTTGCCAGATCCAGTGGCCGAAGCGGGTCAGCGGCGGCAGGTCCAGCCCCAGTTGCGCCCGGTAGGCCGCCACGGTTTCCGGGGTGGCGGACTGGCCGAGCATGGCCTGGGCGATATCACCCGGGAGCATGCCGACCGCGAGAAAAATGATCACTGACACCGCGAAAAGCGATAACAGCCCCAATGCCAGACGTTGAAGTAGCAGCTTGAAAATACTGTTCACTGCGTAGTTCCTTAAATGGGCACACCTTTGAAGACTGCAATTCCCTACTGTGGGAGCGGGCTTGCTCGCGAATAGGCACTGTCAGTTGACGAAGATGGCGACTGACACACCGCTTTCGCGAGCAAGCCCGCTCCCACAGGGATCTTCATTGCTTCGGCAATTGGCTTACGCCTGCCACCAACGCTCGATCACCCGCAACCCATCCAGTTCGCCATACGGCGCGGTCTGGCCGCCGTGGGCGACGCGGTTGGAGCGTGCGGCCACGGAGCTGGCGAACAGCGGCACGATCGCGCCGCCATCGTCCCGGCACAGGGCCTGCATTTCGTTGTACATCTCGCGGCGCAGCGGGTCGTTCATTTCGCCGCGAGCAGCATTGAGCAGCTGGTTGAAGCGCGGGTTATCCCAGTGGGTTTCGTTCCAGGCCGCGCCCTTGGCGTAGCCGATGCTGAACATGCGGTCGGCGGTCAGGCTGCTGTACCAGAACGAGGTGGTGAACGGCTGCTTCATCCAGACGTTGGAGAAGAATCCGTCGGCCGGTTCGCGCACCACCTCAATGTCGATCCCGGCGGCGCGGGCCTGCTCCTTGAACAGCACCGAGGCGTCCACCGCGCCGGTGTACGCCGCATCGGACGCCTGCAGGCGAACCTTCAGGGAATCGAGGCCCGCCTGTTTCAGGTAGAAACGCGACTTGTCCGGATCGTAGGTGCGCTGCTCCAGCGCCGTGTTGATGAAGCGGCTGCCTGGCTGGATCGGATGGTCGTTGCCCACCAGGCCATAACCGTGCAGCACCGAGGCCAGCAGGGTTTCGCGGTTGATCGCGTGCTTCATCGCCAGGCGCACGTCGTTGTTGGCGAACACCTGGCTGTCGGTGAGCATCGGGAAGGTGTAGTGCTGGGCGCCCTTGGTCTCTTCGATGACCATATTGGGGTTGCGCTTGAGCAGGGCCACGGTTTTCAGGTCGACCTTGTTGATCACATCCACCTGGCCGGTCACCAGCGCATTGATTCGTGCCGCGCCGTCGGCAATCGCGATCAGCTCGGCGCTGGCGAAGTGCGCGCGACCGGCTTTCCAGTAATCCGGACTGCGTTCCAGGGTCATGCGCACACCCGGCTCGAAGTCCTTGAGGCGATAGCCGCCGGTCCCTACGCCAGCCTGCCAATCCGCAGCCCCGTGTTTGCTCGGCATGATCACCAGATGGTAATCGGCGACCACGTAGGTGAAATCAGCGTTGCCCGAGTGCAGTTCGAACACCACGCTGTCGCTGCCATTGGCGCTGACCTTGGCCACATCGCCCAGTACGGTTTTCGCCGCCGAGCTGGACTTGTCACCCAGGTGATGCTGGATCGAGGCGACCACATCATCGGCGGTCAGGGTTTTGCCGTTATGGAAGGTCACGCCCTGGCGCAGTTTGAAGGTCCAGATGCGCGCGTCAGGCGTCGAGGTCCAGCTCTCGGCCAGTTCAGGGATCGCCGTGCCGTCGACGGCAATTTCGGTGAGGGTGTTGTAGACCGCCGAGAAGCCGACGAAGGTAAAAGTATCGACCCAGGAACCCGGGTCCTTGGAATCTGTGGTACTCGCCCCCGCGAGACCCAGGCGAAGCACGCCACCGGCTTTGGGCGTTGCCTCTTGTGCGATGGCGCCAAACGGCAGGCCCATGGAAAACGCCCCGGCCACCGCCGCCGCTGCTGCGCTGTACTTGAGGAAATCCCGACGCGGGAAGCCCAGTTCGTGGTTCGCTTGAGTAATCTTGTTTTTGTTATCGCTCATTGCCTTGCCCCTGATAGATCGCTAATGGAATTCCAGTTCTGCAGCTTTATCAAAACCACGCAAAGCACCGGGCCTGGGCCCGGTGCGGTCTAACCTTGAATCGCCAAACGTCACACCTGAATCGCCTTCACTTCGACGAATTCGTTGAGTCCCTCTTCCCCCCACTCCCGACCATTGCCGGACTGCTTGTAGCCGCCGAACGGCGCCTGATAGTTGAACGCCGCACCATTGAGGAAGCACTGACCGGCCCGCAACTGACGACCCAATTGCAAGGCACGCTCGGTGCTGCCGGCCCAGACGCCGCTGGACAGGCCGAACGGCGAGTCGTTGGCGATCTCGATGGCCTGCGCCTCATCCTCATAAGGGATCAGGCACAGCACCGGGCCGAAGATTTCTTCCTGGGCGATGCGCATGCTGTTGTTGACGTCGGCGAACAGCGTCGGGCTGACGTAGTAGCCTCGTTCGAAGTCAGCCGTCGACTCGCCGCCGCACAGCAGGCGTGCGCCCTCTTCCTGACCGATCCGGATGTAGTCGAGCACGGTGCGACGCTGCCCCTCGGAGCACATCGGGCCGAGGAAGCTCTGCGGGTCCAGCGGATCGCCCATTTTCAGGCTCAGGGTTTCTTCCAGCGCGATCTCCACCGCCTCGGCGTAACGGCTGGCTGGCAGCAGCATGCGGGTCAGCGCGGTGCAGGTCTGCCCGGAATTGATCATCACGTCCTGCACGCCATAGCGCACGGCGGCGTCCAGATCGGCGTCCTCGGCAATCAGCAGCGCCGACTTGCCGCCCAGTTCCAGGCACACGCGCTTGACCGAAGGCGCCGCGGCCTGGGAGACCCGCACCCCGGCGCCAGTGGAGCCGGTGAACGACACCATGTCCACGTCCGGGTGTTTGGCCAGGGCTTCGCCGACTTTCGAACCCGGTCCGCTGACCAGGTTGAACACACCGGCAGGCAGGCCAATGTCTTCGATCATCTGTGCCAGCAGGAACGCGTGCAACGGTGTGTCCTGGCTCGGCTTGACCACCACCGTGCAACCGGCCGCCAGCGCCGGGGCGAGCTTGCCGATCAACTGGTGCAGCGGGTAGTTCCACGGGTTGATGAACGCGCAGACGCCCACCGCTTCGCGAATCACCAGTGAGTTGCCGACTTCACGCACTTCGTCCATCACGGCGGCGAGTTCGACATATTGCTCAAGACCAATGATCGGCCCGTCGACCTGCACCGAACGTGACCACTGCACCGGCATGCCCAGCTCGGTGGTGATCACCGCGGCCATTTCATCGGCACGGGCTTTCAGTTGTTGGGCCAGGGCGCGGATGTACCCGGCACGCACGCTGGACGGAGTACGCGACCATGAGGCGAAGGCCTTGCGCGCTGCGGCCACGGCGTTGTCGACATCATGTTCATCGCCCAGCGGTACGCTGCCGGCCACTTCCTCGGTGGCCGGGTTGATGACCTGGGCGATACCTTTGCCCGACGGGGTTTGCCAGCGACCATCGATATACAGAGCGGTGTAATCAAGCATCTACCTCAACCTCCATCAATTCTTCAGCACAACGGGCGATGCGCTGGCAGGCGTCAAGCAGTGACGCAGCGCCAACGACCAACCCGAGACGGATATGACCGGCCGCGCTCGGCCCGAAGGCTTCACCGGCCAACACGGAAACGCCGTGGCGATCGAGCAAACGGTCGGCGAACGCCTGGGCACTGAGCCCGGTTTCGCGGATATCGACCATCACGAACATGCCGCCATCGGGTTTCAGCGCGCGGATCCCCGGGCAATCGGCCAGGCTTTCGCAGACCAGATCGCGGCGCTGGCGATAGGCTTCGCGCATGGCGTCCAACTCCGGCAGATCGCTTTCCAGGGCGACCACGGCTGCGTCCTGAACGAAGTCCGGCGAGCCATAGAGCATGCACAGCGCCAGGTTTTCCAGGTGTGCGGCCAATGAAGGCGGCGCCACCACCCAGCCGACGCGCCAGCCGGTCATGGCGTGGGATTTCGACAGGCTGTTGAGGGTCGCGGTGCGCTCGGCCATGCCCGGCAGGCTCGCCGGGCTGACGTGCTCGCCTTCGAACAGCAGTTCGCTGTAGACCTCATCGGAAATCAGCCACAAATCATGTGCGATGCACAGTTCGGCCAGCGCCTGCCAGGTGCTGCGCGGCAGGCTCGCGCCGGACGGGTTGTGCGGGCTGTTCAGGGCCAAAGCGCGGGTACGCGGGGTGATGCGCGCGGCGACGTCCTCGGGCATTACCCGAAAGCCGTTTTCCGAACGCACCGGCACCGGCACTACGACGGCACCGCAGGCGCCGAAAACGGCTTCGTAGGTGACGTACATCGGCTCGGCGACGATCACTTCATCGCCAGGATTCAAGACGCACTGGGCGACGCTGAACAGTGCGCATTGCGCGCCGGCCAGCACGGTCACCTCATCCGCCGAAACCATTTGGCCGCTGCGCTGGCGATGACGCTTGGCAATGGCCTCGCGCAAGGCACGCTTGCCGCGCACCTCGGCGTAGTGGGTGTTGCCGGACAACAGGCTGTCGATGGCGCCCTGCACGATCGGCTGCGGGGTGTCGAAATCCGGGTCGCCCACGGACAGCAACAGGATGTCCTCGCCCTGCTCGCGCTTGGCCAGCGCGCGGTAGTGAATATCCCAGGCCGCGGCGCCGTCACCGGCGATACGCTGGGTCAGATCGGAAAAACGCATGGTCTTCTCCCCTTCACTGCGCGCAGGCGTGCTTGAGTTCGATCAGGGTGACACCGTTGCGCTTGAAGCCGTTGCGCAGGTCGGTTTGCAGTTCGGCCAGGCTTTGCGGTTGGGTCACGGTGCACCCGAAGGCGCGGGCCAGGCCGCCGAAGTCGGGGTTGCGCGGCAGCACGCCGATGGGTTCGATGTCCAGGCCGAGCATGTCGTCGCGGATCTGCCCCAGGGCATCGTTGTTCCACAGCAGCACCACCAGCGGGCTGTCCAGTTCTTCGACGGCGGTCGCCAGTTCCTGCGCGGTATAGAGGAAACCGCCGTCCCCCACCAGCACCAGGCCCGGACGCTGCGGCGCGCCGAACTTGGCGCCGATGCCCGCAGGCAGGCCGTATCCCAAGGTGCCGTAGCCGGTCGGGTGCAACCAGCTGCGTGGCGCCAGCGAGTCGAAGGCGTAGTTGCCGGTGTAGGCCAGTTGGGTCATGTCGGTGCTGATGAAGGCATCGGCCGGCAGTTCGGCGGCGATGCGCGAAAGGATCGCCTGATGAATCGACTGCAACGGACCGTGACCGCTCTTCACCGCTTCACGCAGTGCCGCAACCTTGGCGATCGCCGCGCCCGCGTCGCGCACTTCTGGCGACAGGCGCTCCAGTAATGCAGCCAGGGTCTGTTGCGCATCGCCTTGCAGGGCCACGGCGCAGGGATAGAAGTCGTTGAACTTGCGCGAGTCGATGTCCACCCGCAGGACTTCGCCATTGACCGGCAGGCGCTCGCGCCAGAAATCGGTGTCGGCCATCTCGGTACCGACCGCCAGCACCACATCGGCTTCGGCGATCAGGTTCCAGCCGGGCTCCACGCACAGGGACGAACCGGCGTTCAGCGGCGCGTCCGGTGGCAGCAGGCCCTTGCCGGCGACGCTGGTGAACAGCGGCGCGGCCAGACGAGTGCTGAGTTCCTGCAATTGCGCGGTGGCATTCAGGGCGCCGCCGCCAGCGATGATCATCGGGCGTTTGGCAGCGTGCAGCTTGGCAACGGCTTCGTCCAAAACAGACGCCGCTGGCGCGCCGCGACCGGGACGACGCACCACTTCGTTGCTCCAGTCGCGGGCTACCGGTGCCGCCAATACGTCCAGCGGCACGGAAATGTGCACCGGACGCGGACGCTCGCTGTCGAACACCGCATAGGCACGGGCAACCAGCTCAGGCAGATCTTCAGCGGTCAGGGCCACTGCCGAGAACGCGGTGATCGGCGCGGTCATCGCGCGCTGGTCCTGGCATTCGTGCAGGATTCCCCAGCCCTTGCCCAGGCTGGCGGTGTGGTTGACGCTGGAAATCACCAGCATCGGAATCGAGTCGGCGTAGGCCTGGCCAATCCCGGTGGCGGCGTTGGTCACGCCGGGGCCGGTGATGACGAAGCACACGCCGGGCTTGCCGCTGACTCGGGCATAGCCGTCGGCCATGAAACTGGCGCCCTGCTCGTGGCGGGTCAGCACGTGGCGAATGCCGCTGCCGGGCAGGCCGCGATACAGCTCCAGGGTGTGCACGCCGGGAATGCCGAACACGGTGTCGACGCCGTAGTTGGCCAGCAGACGCACCAGCGCCTGGCCACCGGTCAAGGTTTTGCTTTGCATGTTCAGATCCTCACGCATGGCCGAGGCGAATCAACGCATCGACCGCGGTCGTGCCGTCGGCACCGACCAACAATGGGTTCACATCCAGTTCCAGCAGTTGCGCGGCGTTTTCGCAGGCGTAATCGGCGACTGCTCGAATCGCGGTCACCAGCGAATCGAGATCCGCCGCTTCGCGCCCACGGAAACCTTGCAGCAGCGCGGCGCTGCGCAGGCTCAGCAAGGCCTGGCGAATCGCACCGTCGGTGGTCGGCAGCAGCAGGCTGCGACTGTCCTTGAGCAATTCCACCAGGATGCCGCCGGCGCCGATCACCAGGGCCAGGCCGAAATCGTTTTCGCGCTTGATGCCGACGATCAGCTCGGCCAGTGGCGGCTTGGCCATCGGCTCCAGCAGCAGTTGATCGAAGGCCACGTCCGGCGCGTAGGCCTTGATGCTGGCGCGCATTTTTTCCAGTGCAGCAGTCAGCGCGGCATCGTCCTTGAGGTTCAGCGCCACGGCGCCGGCCTCGGTCTTGTGCGGCAGCTGTGCGCTGACCGCTTTGAGCACCAGCGGGTAGCCGAGTTTTTGCGCGTCATTGAGTGCATTGGCCGCAGAGCTCAGCACGCCGTTTGGTGTCGGCAGGCCGAACTCACGCAAGGCCTGTTTCGAATCCCACTCGTTGAGTAATTCGCCTTCGCCTGAAAGCGCTTGCGGGCAGAGCGGCACCAGCGCCGATTCACCCAGCGCCAGCAGCGCCTGACGATTGCGCTGGTAACCGGCGATGCGGCCCCAGGCGGCCAGGCCGTCTTCGACACCCTGTAACGCCCCAACGCCCTGGGCGTGCAGACGCTCGCGGGCATGCGGCGGCAGCAGTTCCGGGAAGGCCGAGGTGACGAAACCGGTCTTGCCATGACGCTCCAGCGCCTTGCAGTACAGGTCCAGCAACAGGTCGCATTCCTTGCGCTCGCCGGTGAACTCCGCCGGGTAATCGAGCACCAGCATCGCCGCGTCGGCTGCGGTGCGCAGGGCGGTGTCGAGCATGATGTTCAACGCTTCGCCGTCACCCCAGATCGCCGTGGTGAAGTCCAGCGGGTTGACCAGGTTGGCGTAGCTCGGCAGCACGGTGGCCAGTTCGGCGACTTGGCCGTTGTCCAGCTTGGGCAGCGTCAGGCCGTTGCGTTCGGAGTAGTCGGCGATCAGCCCAGCGTCGCCACCGGAACAGGCCAGCGCGATCAGGCTGTCGCCCGCCGGCAGGTTGCCACATGCCGCCGCTTTCAGGGTTTCGACAAAGCTCACCGGGCCGCTGACGCGGATCACCCCGAGGCGGTCGAACAGCGCGTCGTACAAGGCATCGGAACCGGACAGCGAGCTGGTGTGACTCAGGGCCAGTTCGGCGCCGATCTGCGAGACGCCGGTTTTCAGGGCGATGATCGGGATGCCCTTCTCCAGCGCCTTGTGCGCGGCACGGGCGAAACCCGGCACGTTCTTCAGGCCTTCCATGTGCAGGCCGATGGCGGTGACCCGTGGCTCATCGAGCAGCACGTCCATCAGTTCCGCCACGCCCAGTTGCGCCTGATTGCCCACCGACGCCATGTAGGCCACCGGCAGCGAGCGGTCACTCATGGACAGGTTGTAGGCGAAGTTGCCGCTCTGGGTCAGCACCGCCACGCCCTTCTCCACCGCCTTGCCGCCGTGGGCCACCGGCCACAGCGCGGAGCTGTGCAGGTAGTCCAGCAGGCCGTAGCAGTTGGGGCCGAGCAAGGCCATGTCGCCGGCCGCTTCCAGCAGCTGGCGTTGCAGGGCCTGGCCTTCGGCGCCTATTTCGGCGAAACCCGAGGCGTAGCAGATGGCACCGCCGGTGCCTATGGCGGCCAGTTCGGCGACGCAGGTCAGGGTCAGCTCGCGGTTGGTGGCGATGAACACCGCGTCCGGCCCGCAGGGCAAATCGGCGATGTTGCGCACGCACGGCACGCCTTCGAGGCTGTCGTGCTGCGGGTTGACCAGCCACATTTGCCCCTGGTAGCCACCCTCGGCGCAGCGCTTGAGGGCGCGGGCCATGCTGCGGCCGCCGACGAACGCCACGTGCTGGGGCGCGAGCATGCGTTTGAGGTTGTCACGAATCGATTGCGACATGGGAATTCTCCGGACGGATCAGCGCAGCAGCGGCCGCAGCAGTTCGCGGGAAATGATGTGGCGCTGGATTTCCGAGGTGCCTTCCCAGATCCGCTCGATCCGCGCGTTACGCCAGATGCGTTCCACCGGACCTTCATCCATCAGGCCCATGCCGCCGAAGATCTGCACCGCCTCATCGGCCGCGCGACCCAGCACTTCACTGGCAAACAGCTTGGCCATGCCGGCCTCGCCGTCGGTCATGGTGCCCTGGTCCATTTTCCAGGCGGTGTGCAGAGTCAGCAGTTCGGCGGCGCGAATCTGCGTTGCCATGTCGGCCAGCTTGAACGACACGCCCTGGTAGCTGCCGATTGGCTGGCCGAACTGTTTGCGGTCGGCGGCCCATTGCAGCGACACGTCCAGCGCCCGTTGCGCCTGACCGACGCAGTTGGCGGCGACCATCACCCGGCCGGCAGTCAGCCAGGCGTTGGCCACTTCCCAACCCTTGTCGACTTCGCCCAGCACTTTGGAAGCCGGAACGCGGCAGTCGTCGAAGAACATTTCGAAGGTGTGGTAACCACGGTTGCTCACGCACTTCGGTCCACGGCGAATGGTCATGCCCGGGGTGTTGCGATCGACCAGGAACGAGGTCACGGCGTTGCGCTTGCGGCCGTTGTGCTCGTAGGTGTCGGTCACGGCGAAGACGATGGCGAAATCGGCGTGGCCGGCGTGGCTGATGAAGTGCTTGCTGCCGTTGAGAATGAAGTCGTCACCGTCACGCACGGCGCGGGTCTTGATCGCGTTGGCATCGGAACCGGCGCCCGGCTCGGTGAGGGCGAAGCAGTCGATCTTCTCGCCCTGGATGCACGGCAACAGGTAGTCGTTGATCTGCTCGCCTTTGCAGGCCATGAGGATTTTCGAGGGGCGCGCGACAAACACGTGCAGCGCCCAGGAAACCTTGGACAGCTCACGCTCGATCAGCGCCTGGGACAGGTAGTCCAGACCGCCACCGCCCACTTCTTCGGGCATGTTGAAGGCATAGAAACCGGCAGCGATGGCCTTGCCGCGAATCTGCGCCGCCAGTTCCGGGGAGACTTCGTCGGCACGGTCGACTTCATCTTCATAGGGCAGCAGTTCTTTTTCGACAAAACTGCGTACCGAGTCCACCAACATTTCTTGTTCTTGGGTCAGTTGGAAATTCATGGTGCTACCTGTTGTTCGGGTGCTGATGGAGGGATGTCGCTGGATTAGCGGCCGATGAAGCGCGGCGCGCGTTTTTCCATGGCGGCGCGCAGGGCTTCGTTGCCGTCTTCGCTGCGACCGCACAACAGGCCGGCGGCGAGTTCAGCCTTCAGCTGTTCGGGCAGGCTGCGGTCGGCGCCTTCGCGCATGAGTTTCTTGGTCTGGGCGAAGGCGAAGGTCGGGCCGGCGGCCAGGCGTGCGGCCAGTTCGCTGGCGACGCCATGCAGTTGGTCGTCGGCGCAGACTTCGCTGACAAGGCCTGCGGCCAGGGCACGGTCGGCGCTCCACAGTTCGTCGAGGAACAGCAGGCGCTTGGCCTGTTCGCTGCCGATCAACCGTGGCAGGTGCCAACTGGCGCCCGCGTCCGGCGAGTAGGCCATGGTGGTGTAACCTGCCTTGAAGCGCGCCGATTGCGCGGCGATGCGCAGGTCGCAGCACAGGGTCAGGTCCATGCCCCCGCCGACAGCGGTGCCGTTGATCGCAGCGATGGTCGGTTTCTCCAGGCTGTGCAGACGGGTCATCAGGGCGTGGGCGGTTTCGGTCCAGCCATAGCTTTCCAGTTCGCCCCGAGCTTCTGCGGCTGCCCACTCGTCCAGGTCCGCACCGGCACAGAAGCTGCGTCCGCTGCCGGTCAGCACCACGACGCGAACCGCTGGGTCGGCGTTGTAGGCATCGAGCAGTTCGTGGATTTTTTTCAGCGTCGGAATGTCCAGCGCGTTGCGCTGGGCGGTGCGGTTAAGGGTGATCCAGGCAACGCCTGCTTCGACCTGCGTGAGCAGAGAATCGTGAGTAGTCATGCGAGTCCTCGAATTATTTTGATTGGTCTGAGGTGTTGCGACTTGAGGCCATACTAAACGAGTGTTCAGTAAGACGGCAATTGGGGGATGAAATGGGCTGTAACAGGCTTATAATCCGTATAAGTGATTGTTTTATTGAGAGTATTTATTGATATACGGGAGGTTGCCGTTGGCGCTGTTACAACTTCGCACAACTGCCGACAGACGGTGCACGTCCCTGTAGGAGCGAGCACGCTCGCGATGGACGTCAACGAAATCGCTGGGCGTCTGAATGCCCGCGGTGACTGGGCTACCATAGCGAGCATGCTCGCTCCTACAGGGTCCTGCGGTGATCACATATTTTGTGGGTGACAAAAAACAACTGTGGGAGCGAGCCTGCTCGCGATGGCGGTATCACATTCAACATCGCTGTTG
>NZ_JBSVXG010000149.1:0-14483 GCF_054070595.1 Pseudomonas sp. SDO55104_S430
CAACACAGAGGTCACTGACACACTGCATTCGCGAGCAAGCCCGCTCCCACAATGGATCTGCATATGGCATTGAATCGTGCAAAATGCCGGATCTGCGCGCGCCCTCGTGCAGAATCAAACAGGCCCCATGCCATCACCCATTCCCCAATCATCTGATTTGAAAAGCCTTTCTCCACAACCCCGATTGGCCTGATCCCTGCACCCCTCACGCTACATTCATCTAGCGCCGATTGAAGGGGGATGCATGACCCCACCAAACGCCAAAAAGCTGGTGGTCGCCCATTCGGTGCGGCCCGAAGCACCGCTGCATGAAGTGGAAACCAACCGCGCCCTGGCCAAGTGGCTGGCGCAGATTCTTGGGCTCAAGTTCGGCGGGAGCTTCGATCCTCAGCAGCATCGCGGCAGGGATCTGTACGTGCTGCCGACCCAGACCCTGGTGGGCGCGACCGCCGCGCGAGAGCTGGCGGTCAAAGGTCCGGAGGATCTGTGGGGCGGCTACGTCGAGCACGATTTCATCTGCACCAAAGCCATCACCCACGGCTTGCGAAGCCATCAGGCCCATGCGCCCGTCGGCTGGGCGCCGCTGTTTTCCGAGCGGGTGCGCAGTGTCGTGCTCGACGGTCTCAGCGTGTTTTCCCTGGAGGACGCGCGACCAGCGGCGGAGCATCTGCTGTACACCGGCCCGATCCGCCTCAAGCCGATTCACGCTTGCGCCGGTCGCGGTCAGGAAGTGATCGAAAGCCTTGACCACTTCGACGAGATACTCGCCCGCCCCGAAGCCAAAACCCTGTTCACCGAAGGCGTGGTGCTTGAGCAGGACTTGGACAAGGTAGTCACCCACAGCGTCGGCCAGAGTTTTTTCGGCGACAAGGTACTCAGCTACTGCGGTGATCAATACCTGACCGAGGACGCCGAGGGCGAAGAGGTCTACGGCGGTTCCAATCTGTTGGTGGTGCAGGGTGGCTACGATGAATTGTTGAAGCTCGACCTGCCCGAAGACGTGCGCCTGGCCATCCAGCAGGCCCAGGTGTTCGACAGTGCGGCAGATGAAGCCTATCCCGGCTTCTATGCCTCGCGACGCAACTACGACATCGCCCAAGGCATCGACAGTAACGGTAAGCAGCGCAGCGGTGTGCTCGAACAATCCTGGCGCATGGGCGGTGCCAGCAGCGCGGAAGTCGCGGCCTTGCAGAGCTTCGTCAACGACCCGCAGATGCGCGCGATCCGGGTGTCTTCGGTGGAGACCTACATCGATCAGCCGCTGCCGGCGCACGCCATCGAGGTGTATCGCGGACCTGCGGAAAACAGTGAATTTCTCCTCAAGTATGTGACGGTCAAATCCCATGACGGCTAGAAGCGAAAGCATTCAAATCGACATTGATGATGAACAGATGAGCGGGACATTTCTCAGTCCCAAATCGAAAGTCCCCGGCGTGCTGTTCGTGCACGGCTGGGGCGGGAGTCAGGAGCGGGACCTGGAGAGGGCCAAGGGCATTGCCGGCCTTGGCTGCGTGTGCCTGACCTTCGACCTGCGCGGCCATACCGGCGGCACCGGCATTCCGCTGACCCGGGTCACCCGCGAAGACAACCTGCGCGACTTGCTGGCGGCCTATGACCGCCTGCTCGCGCATCCGGCACTAGATACCTCGGCGATTGCCGTGGTGGGCACCAGTTATGGCGGTTACCTGGCCTCGATCCTCACTTCGTTGCGCCCGGTGCGTTGGCTCGCATTGAGGGTGCCGGCGCTGTATCGCGACGATCAATGGCACACGCCCAAGCGCGACCTGGACAAGCTCGACTTGCGCGATTACCGCAGCACTCTGGTGCGTGCCGACAGCAATCGGGCGCTGCATGCCTGTTCGCAATTCACCGGGGATGTGTTGCTGGTGCAGTCGGAAACCGATGACTACGTGCCCCACGCGACGATCATGAGTTACCGCGCAGCGTGCCAGCAGACGCATTCGCTGACGCACCGGATCATTGATGGGGCTGACCATGCGTTGAGTGATCCGGTTTCGCAGCAGGCTTACACCTCGATCCTGGTGGACTGGATCACGGAGATGGTGGTTGGGGAGCGGTTGAGCATTATTCAATCCAGGTGATTTTGTGGGGTTCTATAGGGACCCTTCGCGGGCAAGCCCGCTCCCACAGTGTCCGAGGCGTTCACAAAATTTGTGTCCGCTGAAGATCCTTGTGGGAGCGGGCTTGCCCGCGAAGAGGCCCGCCCACACACCACAAATCACTTGGGCTTTTTGGCAATCCGCAACGACTTCGCCTTGGCCTCCACCACTAGATACATCACCAGCGTGATCAACAACGGCAACAGAAAATAAATCGCCCGATAAGCCAGCAATCCCGCCACCAGACTCCCTCGCGATACCTCGTGTTGCAGCAACGCCACGAACACCGCTTCCAGCACCCCGAGCCCCGCCGGGATGTGGGTGATGACCCCGGCGATGGCGCTGATCAGCAACACGCCCAGCACCAACGGATAATCGAGTTTGCTCGGCAGCAGGGTGAAGATCACCGCCGCCATCAACGACCAGTTCAGCGCGCCAAGACCCAGTTGTAGGATCGCCATGCGCAACGACGGCAGGTTGATTTCCACTCCGCGAATCGACCATTCGCGCCGCTTGGAAAACTGACACGCCGCCAGATACCCCGCGCTCACCAGCAGCAACAAAACGCCGACTCCCTGCAGCGCATCGCTGCTCAGCTTCCAGCCCGGCGGCATGCGCACGAGCCCGCTGCTGAAGATAGCGCCGGCGATCAGCATGTAGCCGAACCAGTTGGTCGCAAGGCTCAATCCGAGGATTTTCGCGATGTTGCTCTTGCTCACGCCGAGCCGCGAATAGAGTCGGTAGCGCATGGCGATGCCGCCGACCCAGGCACTCAGATTGAGGTTGAAGGCGTAGCTGATGATCCCCACCGGCAGGATCTGTTTCCACGTCAGGTCCTGGCGGATATAGGTGCGGCCGATCAGGTCGAAACAGGCGTAGACCAGAAAACTGGTCAGGGTCAGCCCGGCGGCGATGAGCAGCGTGCGCATCTTGAATTCGGTCAGCGTGTGCAGCACTTCCGCCCATTCGATGCGTGAGGCGAACATCGTCAACAGCACGATCAGCGCCAGGAAAAACAGCATCGTCAGCGGTCGTTTCCAGCGGCTGAAACGTGACTTGGCCGGGTGTTCGGCGTGGGCTGTCGCCTGGGCGTCACTTCGGCTCATGCTGATCGCTCCCGGTCGGTGAGGTGTAAGTCTTCAGGCGCGGTTTATGTGCCGGCAGCCAACCGGCCATTGCCGGGAAATGGCGCAGGAAGTGGAACACCAGAAAGCCCACGGTCATGTGCCAGATTCGTCCGCGCGGAGCGGTGTCGACCGACATCAGCTTGCAGTGGTTTTCGCTGAGCTCTTCCAGCCGCTCGAACAGGTCGCGATTGAACGCGCGATCGCGGATCAGCACGTTGGCTTCCAGATTCATCGACAGGCTCAACGGATCGAGATTGCTCGAACCCACGGTGCTCCAGTCTTCGTCCACCAGCGCGACCTTGCCGTGCAGCGGCCGATCACAGTATTCGTAGATTTTTACTCCGGACCTGAGCAGGTAGTCGTAGGTCATGCGCGCGGCGAGTTTGGCCACCAGAACGTCGGGTTGACCTTGCAGGATCAGGCGCACATCGACGCCACGGCGCGAGGCGTTGCGGATCTCGCGCAGCAGTCTGTAGCCCGGGAAAAAATAGGCGTTGGCGATCACCACGCGGCGTTGCGCGGTGCGCAAGACCTGACGGTAAATCTCCTCGATGTCGGTCGTGTGTTCGGCGTTGTCGCGATACACCAGGCGCACCTGTCCATCGCAATCATTGATGACCAGTTCCGAGCGGCGCTGCCGACGCCGTTGCCACCAGTATTTGGCCCGTGCCGGACGCCCACATTGCAGCAGAGCGAAGTGGTGGATGTCGGCCACTGCCGGGCCCTGGATTTCCACTGAATAGTCCTGCTTGGCTTCGGGGCCGAAGTCGGCCAGATGGTCGCCGGAAAAGTTGATCCCGCCGATGAAGGCGATGGTGCCGTCCACCACCACGATCTTGCGGTGCAGCCGACGGAACCAGTTGGTGCGGATGCCCAGGCGCTTGGGGGCCGGGTCGAACATCTGAAGATGCACGCCCGCGCCGCTTAGCGCAGTGAGATAACCAGTGCTCAGCTCGCCGCAACCGAACCCGTCGAAGCTGGCGGTGACGCGCACACCGCGCTGGGCCGCTTCGATTAGGACGGTTTTCAGTTCTTCGCCGACCTTATCCTCGAACACAATGAAGGTTTCCAGCAGGATCTCGGTCTTGGCCTGACGCATGGCCTCGAACACCCTTGGGAAATAGGCCTCGCCGTTTTCAAGCAATTCGACGCGGTTGTTGCCTTGCCATCGGTATTCGACATCGACCGCTGCCGGTTCATTCGCCGGCGGTGAGGCAATAGATTCCGCAGTGGTTTTTTCCATGGGCGAAGTGTTCATAGCTCAATCTCCACCGACAGAGGGGCGTGGTCCGAAAGGTGCGACCAGGGACGGGTGGTCAGCACTCGTGCAAGCGTAGCTTTGAGGTTGCGTACGTAGATTCGGTCCAGGCGCAGCACCGGCAAGCGGGCGGGGAAACTGCGAGCTGGTTTGCCGTGCTGCTCGGCGAATACCTCGCGCAAACCGTGGGGCGTGAGCAGGGCATCGGCGCGCTGGCGCCAGTCGTTGAAATCGCCGGCGATGATGACGGGGGCATCGTCTGGCAGTTCGCGCAACCGTCGCGCGAGCAACTTGAGTTGGGCATTGCGATGGCTTTCGCGCAGACCCAGATGAACGCAGATCGCATGCACTTCCGGGCCGTCGCCAGGCATGCGCAGCACGCAATGCAGCAGGCCACGGTTCTCGTGACCGCTGATGGACACATCAAGATTCTCATGGCGCACGATCTGAAATTTCGACAGCAGCGCGTTGCCGTGATCGCCCGCCGGATAGACCGCGTTGCGCCCATAGGCGAACTGCGGCCACAGGGTGTCGGCGAGAAATTCATATTGCGGAACCACCGGCCAATTGTCGTAGCGCTTGGGATGCTGTTCGTGGGTGCCGTGGACTTCCTGCAAAAAAACTACATCGGCCGAGACGCTGCGCACGGCTTCGCGCAATTCCGGCAGGATGAAACGCCGGTTCAGCGCGGTGAATCCCTTGTGTGTGTTGACCGTCAGCACCGTGAAGCGGTGCACCGTGGTGTCGACGGCGGCCTGTTCGTCGGTAACGCCGACCGGCTCGGGAATCGTCATGGCAGCGCTCCTTCGGCAACAGGCTCACCGGGGGCGGTGGCCAGGTGTTGGTCGAGGTCAAAATGCTCCAGCAGACGACGGGCATCGAAGGGTGCGCGGACCTTGATGTCGTTATCGAAATAGCAAAACACTTCACGGGATTTGCGCACCCTGGGTTTCTCCCGGGGTGCGATCAACTGCGGGTCACTCGGTTGCCGGCCGTTGTGCCAGGCTTCGATCCTTTCGCCCCAGCGCTTCAAGGCCTGCGGTGTGTAACCGCTGGCGTAGAGCTCTTCGGCACCGTGCAGGCGCAGGTAGACGAAGTCGCTGGTGATGTCTTCGCGATAGGGCCATCTGCCGGCGGTGTCGGCAATTACCAGAGCGGTGTTGTAGCGCTTGAGCAGACGGACGAAGGCGGGGTCGATAAAGCTGTCATTGCGGATTTCCACGGCGTGGCGCACCGGCTTCTTTTTGTAGGCCTTCTGGCTCACGTGGCCGTTCAAGTGTGAATCGTACTGACGGGCCAGGGTGGCGGCCTGTTCGGTGTTGTGGGGCAATTGTTCGAGAAAGCTTTCGAACAGTTCGGCATCGAATTTGAAGTTGGGCGGAAACTGCCAGAGGATCGGGCCGAGTTTTTCCCTGAGTTCCAGCACACCGGATGCGAAGAAATTTGCCAGAGGTTTATGGATATCGCGCAGGCGTTTGATGTGGGTGATGAACCGCGGGGCCTTGACGCTGAACACGAAGTGCAGGGGCGTATCGCCGTACCACTGGGCGTAGCGTTCAGGCCGTTGCAGGGCGTAAAACGATCCATTGATTTCGATGCTGTTGACGGCCCGCGACGCGAACTGCAGTTCGCGTTTCTGCGGCAACCCCTTTGGGTAGAAATCCCCCCGCCAAGGCGTGTAGCGCCAGCCTGAAATACCAATATGAATCGCCGCCATGTCGCCTCCCGTCCGAATGCCCCATTTCTTTGCTGACTGTGAGGTGGCGGGGAAAGTTTCGGTGGGACTACGGACGGTAAAACGACTTGCCCCCTGTAGGAGCGAGCATGCTCGCGATGGTCGTCAACGATAACGCGGGCTGTCTGAATGCCCGCGGTGTCTGTACCTCCATCGCGAATAAATTCGCTCCTACAGTGAAGCGCGGTGAATCAGTGACCGGCGACCACGCGGGTCGAGGACTCGGCGTATACCGGGCCCAACCGGTCCAGGCGCCCACTCCAAGCAGTCAACACCAGCGCCACCAGCACCACCAGACCACCGATCCACGCGGTATGGATCAGGCCCATGTGGGCGACGATCAAACCACCGCCCCAGGCGCCGCCGGCGATACCCAGGTTGAACGCGGCGATGTTCAGGCCCGAAGCCACGTCCACCGCACGCGGGGTGTGATGTTCGGCCTGGCGCACCACATACACCTGCAGGCCCGGCACATTACCGAATGCCACGGCGCCCCAGACCAGCACGGTGGCTAGCGCCAGCCATGGATTGCCGGCGGTGAAGGTCAGTGTGAACAGCACGGCGGCGAGCAGGGCGAAGATGATTTTCAGGGCGCTGATCGGGCCGCGTTTGTCCGCCAGCTTGCCGCCCCAGATGTTGCCGACCGCCACCGAGACGCCGTACACCAGCAGCACCAGGCTGACGGTGCTGGCGCTGAAGCCCGAGAGGTCCTGAAGGATCGGCGCCAGGAAGGTGAAGGCGATGAACGAGCCGCCGTAGCCGATGGCGGTCATGGCGTACACCAGCAGCAGCCGAGGTTGCTTGAGCACCTGCAATTGCTGCAGCAGCGAAGCGGGTTTGCTGTGGGCGATGTTTTTCGGCACGTAGAGCAGGCTGCCGATAAAGGCGATCACGCCCAGGGCCGACACCGCGAGGAAGGTTTCACGCCAGCCGAAGTGCTGCCCGATGAACGTTCCCAGCGGCACGCCGGTGACCAGTGCCACAGTCAGGCCGGTGAACATGATGGCGATCGCGCTGGCGGCTTTTTCCTTGGGCACGAGACTGGTGGCGATGGTCGAGCCGATCGAGAAAAACACCCCGTGGGCAAGGCCTGTAACGATGCGCGCCAGGATCAGCGACTCATAACTCGGCGCTTTCCAGGCCAGCAGGTTGCCGAGGGTGAACAGCACCATCAACGACAACAGCAGCAGTTTGCGCGGGACTTTGCCGGTCAGTGCGGTCAACACCGGCGCGCCGATGGCGACACCCAAGGCATACAGGCTGACCAACAGCCCGGCGGACGGCAGGCTGACCCCAAGGTCGGCGCCAATGGTGGGTAACAGGCCAACGATGACGAACTCGGTCGTCCCGATGGCAAAGGCGCTGAGGGTCAGCGCGAGCAAGGCAATGGGCATGGCTGCAACTCCGGTGGGTTGATTCGATGGAGCGCAGTGTCGGGGTTTGGGTTGTGCGGAAAAATAGAGGGATGGGCATTTGATATTTGCGTGGTGATCAAATATCCAGGCGGAGGGCGAACTTGCCGCCCATTTATCGATCAGTTCCTTACAGTCTCATCCAAGGGAGCGGGTGCTTTGATCAAGTTCAAGACCGCGATATTACTGGGGGCGCTGCTGTTTCTGGGCAGCGAGCAACTGGAAGCCGCGTCGATTCCTGGCGTTCCGGCCGCGACACCGCCGGCGCATCCGCAACCGCTGGTGGAGGGCGGGTTGTTGGGCGCCATCAGCTCCAGTCTCGATGAGGTACAGGAGAAACTGGACCTCAACGAAGACCTTCTAGACGCCTGGCGTTTGCGCGCTGACCGCGCCGCCGATGAGGTGGATCAACTGGTCAATCGCCCGTCGGCCCGTTCGGCGTGGAGCGTGTCCGGCGATTTCCTGTTGTTGACCGCCGTGTGGGCGGGTGTCTTCGGCCTGCTCTGGATGTTCGGCAAGTCGCTGACCGAGCGACTGTGCCGCCATCGCCTGCTGCTCAGCCGCGAGCGTGGCCAGGCATTGCTGGGTTACGTACTGCCTTACAGCATTCCGGCGGTGATCAGCCTGCCACTGACGATTTATGCCAGTCACTGGCTGCCGATTTCCGCTGGTCGTGCCCTGGCGTTGTGTTTCGCCTATGCCACCAGCAGCGGTGTGTTCGCCGCCTCCCTGGTGATGTCACTGGTGGTGCTGTTCAACGCCGGCCACAAGCGCCGCGCGGTGCAGATCATCCGCCAGCACAGCCCGCGACCGCTGTTCGGGATCGGCTTTCTCGTTGCCCTGAGCGATGCCTTGACGAGCCCGCAGATCGCCCACCAATTGGGCGGCAACCTCACCAGCAGCATCGCGGTGTTCACTGGGCTTACGGCGTCGATTGCTTTCGGTTGGCTAGTGATCCGCATGCGACGGCCGGTCGCTCATTTGATCCGGATCCTGCCGTTGGCGCAGCGTCGTTCGAAGCCGGCCCTGCGCGAAACCCTGCGGATTTTTTCCGGGCTCTGGAACTGGCCGATTCTGCTGATGGTGCTGGTGTCGATCATCAACCTGATCGGCGTCGGTGATGACAATCAGAAGGTCTTGCGCAGCGCCCTGTTCACCACCGTATTGCTGATTGCCGGGGTATTCCTCAGTACCACGCTGCATCACCTGTTCAGATCGCGGAATCAGTCAGACGTACGTCGCAGCAGCGCTTACAAGGAGCGTTTCCTGAGTCTGTCTCACGCGTTGCTGCGCATCGCCATGGCCATCGTCTTCATCGACATCCTCGGGCGAATCTGGGGGGTGTCGCTGTTCGAGTTTGCGGTGGGCAATGCGGTAGGCCGGGCGATCAGTGATTCATTGAGCCACATCGGCCTGATCTTCCTGGTGACCTGGATGGTCTGGGTGGTGCTCGATACGGCGATTCAGGAAGCCCTGAAACCGCCGGTCAACAAACGCTCGGTGCGTCAGCCCAGCACGCGGGTGAAGACCATCCTGCCGTTGCTGCGCAATGCGATCAAAATCGTCCTGGTGGTGATTTGCGCGATCACCACCATGGCCAACCTGGGGATCAACGTCGCGCCGTTCCTGGCCGGTGCTGGGGTGATCGGGCTGGCAATCGGTTTCGGCTCCCAGCAACTGGTGCAGGACGTGATCACCGGTCTGTTCATCATCATCGAGGACACCCTGTCCATCGGCGACTGGGTGGTGCTCGACTCAGGCCACGCCGGCACCGTGGAAGGCCTGACCATCCGCACCCTGCGCCTGCGCGACGGCAAGGGCTTCGTGCATTCGGTGCCGTTCGGGCAGATCAAGGCGGTCACCAACCAATCCCGGCAATTTGCCTATGCGTTCTTTTCGGTGCAGTTCACCTACGACACCGATGTCGATCGGGCCATCGAATTGATTCGCGAGGCGGGGCATGAGATCAGCAACGATCCGTTTCTCAAGTACAACCTGCAGGGGCCGCTGGATGTGTTTGGGGTCGACAAGATGGACCTCAATGGGGTGGTGCTGACGGCGCAGTTCCGGACTGTGTCGGGTGGGCAGTATGCGGTTAGTCGGGCGTTTAACCAGCGGTTGAAGAAGCTTGTGGATAACCATCCAGAGGTGCATTTCGCGCAGACTTATCCACAGCAGGTTTTGATGCCCAGGCGGGCTGAGCCGGTGATGGATGGGGTGGATGAGGTGGGGCATTCGGCGGTGTTGATACCGGAGGGGATTAGGTCTCAGTAATTTGTCGTCTGTACTGGCCTCATCGCGGGCAAGCCCGCTCCCACAAAGATCTGCAGTGATCACAAATTACGTGTACACCAGCAAACCTGTGGGAGAGGGCTTGCCCGCGATGAGGTCAGCACAGTCAACATCAATGCCGGATCAATTTGCTGCGCACTTCAGCCATCCCCTGCTGATCCAGCTCCAGCCAAAACTGCTGCTTGCCGGCAATCTCGGCAGCCGCCGGCAATCCATCCCGATACACCAGCCGATTACTCGCCAACGCTGGGACTTTCACCCCCGGCAACAAGGTCCCCGCGAGGTTCAGCGGATCAACCCCGCACACCGCAATCAAACTGCCGTCATGGGGCCGGCGGCGTACTTCGCGCAATAGCGGAATAGCCTCGGGCAGAGCGAACTGCTCCCCCGCCAGACCACTGACAAAACGCCCGCCACGAATCTCCCCCCGGGCCTCCAGCCGATGGAACGTGCGCAACAGTTCGCGCCAGCTCGGCAACCAGTCCGCCTCACGCTCCAGCAAGCGCCAGAACACCACGCCATAACGGCGCAACAAAGTCATGGCGATGTGTTCCAGGGTCTCGGGTGAATAGGAGGTCGGACGTGAATCCTCGGTCACCGCGCCACGTCGCAGCAATGCCCAGCGCCCGGCATCGTCCATGCCACCGATAAAGGCCCCACGGCCGCGACGGCTGCTGCGATTCTGCCGTTTGCTGGCCGGGGTGATCAGCGCGCGCAGGCCGGCGAAGCTGTCGGCGTTCACAAGCCCCGCGCCCACCAGTTCCTGCAAGGCGATTTCCAGTTCGGTGCGCAGCACGTGAGCTTCGTGGGTCAGCTCGTCGAAAAACAGCGCGCCGTGCTGGCGCAGGGCTTCGTAGACTTTCTGCGTTTTCGGCGACAGCTCATTGACCGGCGTCTGCTCGGTCAAATCGCTCCACAGCCCGACCCGGTTGCGCGGCAGCAG
This sequence comes from Pseudomonas sp. SDO55104_S430, assembly GCF_054070595.1. Taxonomy (NCBI): domain Bacteria; kingdom Pseudomonadati; phylum Pseudomonadota; class Gammaproteobacteria; order Pseudomonadales; family Pseudomonadaceae; genus Pseudomonas; species Pseudomonas sp. SDO55104_S430. The sequence goes on from NZ_JBSVXG010000149.1 coordinate 10,888, forward strand.
CACGATGGGCGTATTGCGCAGGGCGCTGCTGGCGCTCTTGTTGCGCGCGGTCAGTCGGGTCCAGACCAGCTTGCCGCTGCGACACAAGTCATCGAGCCAAGTGGCCGAATAGTCCTTGATGCGCGCCGGCAACATGTCGCTGTCCCAAGCGGATGCGGCGGCGGGATAACCCTCGAACTGCGCGACGATCGACGGCAACACCGCGCTGCCCTGACCCTGGCTGGCGCTGGACAGATGTTGCCAGTCGAATAGGAAACGCATGAAATCCTGCAGCGCCACCGGCTCGATTTCCCGCCGCAGACGCTTGACCGTGTAGCGATGAATCCGCGCCAGCAAATGCCGTTCGCACCATTGTTCCTCTTCGATGCCGGGGATGAAGCGGCCGCGCAAGACGTACCCTTCGCGCTCCAGTTGCGCCAGTGCCTGAATGACTTGCGCCTGGGGCAATCCCAGTGGCCCGGCGATCGCATCGATGGGCAGCGGTGCGAAGGCGCTGAGTCGGGCGCGAATCACCTCCAGCACCGCTTCTTCGTTTTCCCAAAGTTCATCGAAACCGGGCAAGGCATCCACTGCCGGCCACACGGCGGCCTGTGGATAAATCGCCAGCAGGCAGGTCAGCCGCTCCCGGGCCAGCCATAACCCTTGATCGAGACGACAGGCGCGGCCACTGTCGGCCAGCGCCTTCAACCAATCGACCCAGTGCGGGTTGGCCTGCGCCTCGGTCTCGGTGATGCACGCCAGGCTCATCAGCGCTTCGTGCATCTCGTCGACGCTGTTGGGTGTCGGCCAGGCTTCCTCACCCACCGCGACGATGGCCTCGGCGTCCAGCGCACCGAGGTCGTCGGTGGATTGCGGGTCGCTCCAGCGGCGGTTGATCACGGCTTGAGTGCGGCGCTCTTCCAGCGGTGCATCGTCGAGAAAAGTGTAGGGGCGGGCGCTGAGAATCTCCGCGGCCAACGGCGAGGGCGCCGGCAGATCGCGACTGATCAGGCGCACCTCGCCACGTTCCATGCGCCTCAACAATGCCAGCCAGCCTTCGCTGTCCATGGCTTCGTGCAGGCAGTCGTCGAGGGTTTGTTCCACCAGCGGATGATCGGGAACCTCCCGTTCACCGGCGAGGTTTTCCACGCAGGCGATCTGATCGGGGAACACGCTGGCGATCAGGTCCTCGCTTTTCATCCGCTGGATCTGCGGTGCGACCTTGCGCCCGCCGGTGAAGCGCGGCAAGGCCAGCGCCACTCCAGCATTCCAGCGCCAACGCACGCCGAACAGCGGCGCCTCGAGTACGGCCTGGATCAGGATGTGCTCGGCGCTGTTGCTGTGCAGATAGCGCCAGACGTCGTCGAGTTCAAAGCTGTGGCTGGTGGACAGCGACAGCACGATGGCGTCTTCACTGGCGGCGGCCTGTAATTCGAAATTGAAGGTGCGGCAGAAACGCTTGCGCAGGGCCAGGCCCCAGGCGCGATTGATGCGACTGCCGAAGGGTGTGTGGATAATCAGTTGGGTGCCGCCGGACTCGTCGAAAAACCGCTCCATCAACAAGGTGTCCTGAGACGGCAAGGCACCCAGGGCCTGGCGCGCGCGGGCCAGGTATTCCACCAGCTGTTCGGCGCTGGCGACGTTCAGGCCCAGGGTTGTGGTCAGCCAGTCGAGGGCCGGCTGCAGATTGCCCGGCGTGTCGCCCAACAGCTCATCGAGTTGCGCCTGCAGACGCGCGACGGCGAAAGACAGTTCCGCGCTGCGTCCCGGTGCTTCGCCGAGCCAGAACGGAATGGTCGGCGGCTGGCCCTGGGCATCCTCGACCCGGACCTTGCCGGTTTCGACCCGCAGGATGCGGTAGGAGGTATTGCCCAGTTGGAACACGTCACCGGCGATGCTTTCCACGGCGAAGTCTTCGTTGACGCTGCCGATGTTCAGACCCTGGGGTTCGAGCAGCACGCTGTAGTCGGCGTTGTCCGGAATGGCCCCGCCGCTGGTCACCGCCGCCAGTTTGCTGCCGCGTCGCCCACGCAGGGTGCGGTTGACGGCATCGCGGTGCAGATAGGCGCTGCGGATGCCCTGCCGGCCGTTGTAGCCCTCGGCAAGCATGTGCAGCAGCGCCTGGTAGTGTTTTTCGTCGAGCGCGGCGTAGGGCGAGGCCTGGCGGAACAGCTCCAGCAACGCCTGCTCCGGCCATTCCTGGCAACTCACCTCGGCGATGATCTGTTGCGCCAGTACGTCCAGCGGCGCCTGGGGGATTTGCAGGGTGTCCAGTTCGCCCCGGCGCACGCAATCGAGCAGCGCCGCGCATTCGATCAGGTCGTCACGGGTGGTGGCGAACAGTCGGCCCTTGGGCGTGCCGCCGACCTGATGCCCGGAGCGACCGACCCGTTGCAGAAAACCGGCAATCGAGCGAGGCGAGGCGATCTGACAGACCAGGTCGACGTCACCGATGTCGATCCCCAGCTCCAGCGAGGCCGTGGCGATCAGCACTTGCAGCTCGCCACGCTTGAGCCGCTGCTCGGCGTCCAGGCGAAACTCCTTGGCCAGGCTGCCGTGGTGGGCGGCGACGGCGTCCTTGCCCAGGCGCTCGCTCAGGTGGCGGCTCAGGCGCTCGGCGAGGCGGCGGGTGTTGACGAAAATCAGCGTGGTGCGGTGTCCCCGGGCGAGAGCGGCGAGGCGGTCGTAGACCAGTTCCCAGACATCATTGGCCATCACCGCCGAGAGCGGCACCGGCGGCACTTCGATGTCCAGGTCCCGGGGGCGGGCGTGGCCGATGTCGATGATCTCGCAGTGGCGATTGCGGCCGACCAGAAAGCGCGACACCGCTTCGATGGGTTTTTGCGTGGCCGACAGGCCGATGCGCACCAGAGGCTCTGCGCACAGCGCCTGCAGGCGCTCCAGGCTCAGGGCCAGGTGGCTGCCCCGTTTGCTGGCGGCGATGGCGTGGATTTCGTCGACGATCACCGTGCCAGTGGTTTTGAGCATCTGCCGGCCGGAATCGGAGCCGAGCAGCACGTAAAGGGATTCGGGGGTGGTGACCAGAATGTGCGGCGCGGTCTTGCGCATCGCCGAGCGTTCTTTCTGCGGCGTATCGCCGGTGCGCACGGCGGTGGTGATCTGCAGTGCCGGCAGGCCCATGACGCGCAGTTGTTCGGTGATGCCGGCCAGCGGGTCTTGCAGGTTGATCTGGATGTCGTTGGACAACGCCTTGAGCGGCGAGACATAGACCACCAGGGTCTGGTCGGGCAGGCCTTCGGGGCTTTCCAGGCCGCGGTGAACCAGATCGTCGATGACGGCGAGAAATGCGGTGAGGGTTTTACCGGAACCGGTGGGCGCGGCGATCAGGGTCGAGCGGCGCTGGCGGATCAGCGGCCACGCCCGGGCCTGGGCGGCGGTGACCGTGGCGAAGGAGTTGCTGAACCAGGCGCTGACGGCAGGGTGGAAGCCGCTCAGGGCACTGTCGGCGGGGATGGGCAGGTTCATGTTCTGATTTATGCGGGTGGGGGCGGGAAGATGCAAGTACCGCTGGGGCCTTGTGCTGGTCTTCAGGGCCTCTTCGCGGGCAAGCCCGCTCCCACAGTGTCCGTGTCGTTCACAAATGCCATGTTCACTGA
>NZ_JBSVXG010000150.1:0-14377 GCF_054070595.1 Pseudomonas sp. SDO55104_S430
AACCGGGCGCTGTGGTGTTTCAGGAAAACCGCGTGCTCTGGATTGACGACTGCTGCGCAGCCGGACGCAGGCTGCGCCAGCTGCTACAGGTTACGCGTGGTGTTTAGAAGAGGCGTGCGAGCAGGGCGGTGACGGCGGTTTCGACGCGCAGAATGCGCTCTCCCAGCTGCACCGGTTGCAGGCCGGATTTGCCCAGCAGGTCGATTTCGTAGGGAATCCAGCCGCCTTCGGGGCCGATGGCCAGGGTCACCGGTTCGCTCAGGGCGCGGGGGCAGGGCGGGTAGTTGCCGGGATGGCCGACCAGGCCCAAGGTGCCTTCGCTGATGGCCGGCAGGCGGTCTTCAACGAATGGCTTGAAGCGCTTCTCGATGGTCACTTCGGGCAGCACGCTGTCCCGGGCCTGTTCGAGACCGAGGATCAACTGCTCGCGAATCGCTTCCGGCTCCAGAAACGGTGTCTGCCAGAAGCTCTTCTCGACGCGGTAGCTGTTGACCAGCACCACACGCGGCACTCCCATGGCTGCAACGGTCTGAAACACCCTGCGCAGCATTTTGGGCCGTGGCAGGGCCAATACCAGTGTCAGTGGCAGCTTGGCCGGCGGCGGCTGGTCGAGGGTGACGCGCAATTCCGCCTCGTTGGCTTCCAGACGCAGCACTTCGGCTGCGCCCATCAACCCGCCAATCCGCCCGACGCGCATGCTGTCGCCGACTTCGCAGCGATGGACTTCCTGCATGTGGGTCAGGCGTCGATCACGCAGGATCACCCGGTCGGCCGCAATGAAGTCGGCCTCTTCGAGGAGCAGCAGGTTCACGCTTGGGTCGCTGGCGGCTGGTCGTTGTGGTCGTCAGCCGGCTCATCGTCCGGATGTTCGCCGCGTTTGCTGATCAGCCCGCCAAACAACACGCCGATCTCGAACAACAGCCACATCGGTACTGCCAGCAGGGTCTGCGAGAAGATGTCCGGAGGGGTCAGGATCATGCCGACCACGAAGCAGCCGATGATCACGTACGGGCGGATCTTCTTCAGGTATTTGACGTCGACCACGCCGATCCACACCAGCAGCACCACGGCCACCGGGATCTCGAACGCCACGCCGAAGGCGAAGAACAGCGTCATGACGAAATCGAGGTAGCTGGTGATGTCGGTCATCATTTCCACGCCGGCCGGGGTGGCGGAGGCGAAGAACTTGAAGATCAGCGGGAATACCAGGAAGTAGGCGAAGGCCATGCCGGCGTAGAACAGCAGGATGCTGGAGATCAGCAGCGGCACCGCGATGCGTTTTTCGTGCTTGTACAGGCCCGGCGCGATGAAGCCCCAGATCTGGTGCAGGATCACCGGAATGGCCAGGAACAGTGAGACCATCATCGTCAGCTTGAGCGGTGTCAGGAACGGCGATGACACGTCGGTGGCGATCATCGTCGCGCCCGCCGGCAGGTACTGGCGCAGTGGCGTCGAGACGAAGGTGTAGATCTGCTGGGTGAAGGCGAACAACCCGGCGAAGATGATGAACACCGCCGCTACGCAGCGCAGCAGACGGGTACGCAGCTCGGTAAGGTGCGAAACCAGCGGCATGTGCTGGTCGTTTTCAGGAAGATCGCTCATGGGGCTCGCGGCGGCAGTGTGGGGTCTTGAGGGGCAGGCGCGACGGGCGCGGCCGCAGGTACCACGGGTTCGACCGATGTGGCTGCGGCTGGCTCAGCTGCAACCGGCGTAGCCGCAGTTGGTGAAGCTTCGACTACAGGCGCCGCAACTGTCGGAGTGGCCTCCGGCTGAACCGGCGTCGGCTCCTGCTGGGTCGGCGTGAAAATCTTCCGCGCCTCCTGCTCCAGCGACAGAATGTGTTCGTTGTGCAGTTGCCGACGAATCTCGTCGGCACCGATTTCACGTTCAACTTCCTGTTTGATCGCATTGAAGCTGCGCTTCAGGCGTCCGACCCACAGGCCTGCGGTGCGCGCAGCGTGCGGCAGGCGCTCGGGGCCCAGCACCAGCAGGGCGACGAGGCCGACGAGCAGCAGTTCAGAGAAGCTGATACCAAACATTAGTCAGTGCTCACACGTCTTTGCGGATCGGCTCTTCGACCTTCTGCGCCTGCACGTCGATGGTGTGCGGCTGGTTCACGGACTGTGTGGCCTGTGGCTGAACAGGTGGAACCGGTTGCGCCGGGGTCACGGTCGGATCGGCCGGTTTTTCGTCGTCGTTCATGGCCTTGCGGAAGCCCTTGATCGATTCGCCGACGTCAGTGCCGAGGTTTTTCAGTTTCTTGGTACCGAACACCAGTACGACCACAACCAGGATGACGACCCAGTGTTTCCAGTCAAAAATACCCATGGTGCTGCTCCTCTCTAATAATTGTTCAGGCGGACGGACGCGAGGCTTTCTCTACGTGTCCGGAGAGACCGAAGCGACGGTCCAGTTCATCGAGTACAGCCTGTGGATGCTGCCCCAATTGGGCGAGCATGACCATGCTGTGGAACCACAAATCGGCGGTTTCGTAGATCACATCGCTGCAGTCGCCACTGACGGCGGCGTCCTTGGCGGCAATGATGGTTTCGACCGATTCTTCGCCGACTTTTTCCAGAATCTTGTTCAAACCCTTGTGATACAGGCTGGCGACATACGAGCTGTCGGCGGCGGCGCCTTTGCGCTCTTCCAGTACCTGGGCCAGACGGGTGAGTGTGTCACTCATGGGTGTGTCCTGTGGAGTAGATGGAGTGCGGGTCCTTGAGGACCGGATCGACGGTTGTCCAGTCGCCGTTCTCGAAGACGCGATAGAAGCAGCTTTGACGACCGGTATGGCAGGCGATATCGCCGATCTGCTCGACCATCAGGATGATGACATCGGCGTCGCAGTCCAGGCGCATCTCGTGCAGGGTTTGCACGTGGCCGGACTCTTCGCCCTTGCGCCACAGTTTGCCACGCGAGCGCGACCAGTAGATGGCGCGGTTCTCGGCGGCGGTCAGTTCCAGCGCTTCACGGTTCATCCAGGCCATCATCAGGACGCGCCCGGTCTTGTGATCCTGGGCGATCGCTGGCACCAGGCCATCGGCGTCCCACTTGATCTCGTCCAGCCAGTTGGTCATCTTCGGTTCCCGAAGCAGCTGCAAGCTTTGAGCTTCAAGCTGCAAGTTAAAGCGGATTCGTTGGTTGTTGCCTGATCTTAACGCTTAAGCCGCGCCGACATAACCCAAACACAAGTATCGCGCAGCCCACTTGAAGCTTGAGGGCTGGAGCTTGCAGCTTACTCCTACCGACGCACGACCAGATACAAACCGACGGCCATCATGATTCCCGCAGGCCAATAAGCCAACTGATTCAGCGGCCCACCAGCAGCTAGGATGGCGCCGCCGGCCAGATGAGCGGTTCCCAGCAGACGCAGGAACCAGTCGTCGCGGCGTCGGTGCCACGGTGGCGGTGGATCGCTGGCGTGAGGCTGGGACATGCGCTCGAGCAGGTCGCGGGTCATGTTGGCCAGGTGCGGAATCTGTTCGATCTGGCTCTGCACGTTGCCGAACAGGGCCTTGGGGCTGACCCGCTCGCGCATCCAGCGCTCGAGGAAAGGCTGCGCGGTGTTCCACAAATCGAGGTCCGGATACAGCTGACGACCCAGGCCTTCGATGTTCAACAGGGTTTTCTGCAGAAGAACCAGCTGCGGCTGCACTTCCATGTTGAAGCGGCGCGCGGTCTGGAACAGGCGCATCAGTACCTGACCGAAGGAAATGTCCTTCAACGGCTTTTCGAAGATCGGTTCGCACACGGTACGGATCGCCGCTTCGAATTCGTTGAGCTTGGTTTCCGCCGGTACCCAGCCCGAATCGATGTGCAACTGCGCGACGCGGCGGTAGTCACGCTTGAAGAAGGCGAACAGGTTGCGCGCCAGGTAGTCCTGGTCTTCCGGGGTCAGGCTGCCGACGATGCCGCAGTCGATCGCGATGTACTGCGGGCTCCACGGGCTCACGGTGCTGACGAAGATGTTGCCGGGGTGCATGTCGGCGTGGAAGAAACTGTCGCGGAACACCTGGGTGAAGAAGATCTCCACGCCACGCTCGGCGAGCATTTTCATGTCGGTGCGCTGGTCGGCCAGGGTGGACAGGTCGGTGACCTGAATCCCGTAGATGCGCTCCATCACCAACACTTTCGGTCGGCACCAGTCCCAGTAGACCTGGGGCACGTAGAGCATCGGCGAGCCTTCGAAGTTGCGCTTGAGCTGGCTGGCGTTGGCCGCTTCGCGCAGTAGATCGAGTTCGTCATAGATGGTTTTTTCGTAGTCGCTGACCACGTCCACCGGGTGCAGCAGACGCGCGTCGGCCGAAACCTTTTCGGCGGCGCGGGCGAGGATGAACAGCCACGCCAGATCCTGAGCAATGATCGGCTTGAGGCCCGGGCGGATCACCTTGACCACCACTTCCTCACCGGTTTTCAGCTGCGCGGCGTGGACCTGCGCCACCGAAGCCGAGGCCAGGGGCTCGACGTCGAAACGGCTGAACACTTCGCTGATCTTCTTGCCCAGCTGCTCTTCGATCAGCTTGACCGACAGCTTGGAGTCGAACGGCGGCACGCGGTCCTGCAGCAGCATCAACTCGTCGGCGATGTCTTCGGGCAGCAGGTCGCGGCGGGTGGACAGGATCTGCCCGAACTTGATGAATATCGGCCCCAGATCCTGCAATGCCAGGCGCAGGCGCGCGCCACGGCTCAGGTCGAGGGTCTTGCGCGGGAACCAGCGCCACGGCAGGGCGTAGCGCAGCACCAGCAGGAACCAGGGCAGAGGCAGATCGAACAGCAGGTCATCGAGGCGGTAGCGGATCACGACGCGCTGGATGCGCAACAGACGGCGGACGGCAAGCAGCTTCATGCGTTATCGCTTGGGTCGAGGGATCGGGAAAGGCGCTCGAAACGCGCCTCGAGTCGTTCCAGATCGAGTTTGATCCGGTCCAGTTCACTGAATCGGGCTTCGGCTTCGCGCTGACCGACGAGGGCGCGCGATTCTTCGGCCAGGTATTCGGCGAGGTTCTGGTTGAGGCTGGCAAATCCTTGTTGATACCAGCGCGCGCGGCTGCGCAAGTGACCGCCCACCAGTTGGGTGGCGACCGGGCCGAGCCAGCGCGAGAGTTCGTACTCCCAGTCCAGCTCAAGGTCCTGAAGGATTCCCGCCAGTTCCAGCAGCACACCGCTGTCGCCGTCGAGTTCGACTTCAGGGGCATGCAGCACCGCGGTCTTGTCCTTGCTCATCGCCAGTTTCACCAGGCTCGAAGCCGGTGCACGCAAAGTGCAGTCGGCGCCGGTTTCCCACTGAGAGGCGAGCAGCAGGCCTTCGTCGCTGGGCAGGATGAACAGTTGCAGCGCCGGGCTTCTGCAATCGACGGCAATCACCTTGCCGCTCAAGTGCGCGAGCCTTGGCAGCGCCGTGCTGTCGAGACGCAGCACCCGGTTCAGGCCGAGTTCAACGCTGGCGAGCAGTCCGGCGAGCAGCATCAGGGCTTGATGCCGCGATGCAGGGCAACGATGCCTGCGGTCATGTTGTGATAGGTCACGCGGTCGAAACCGGCCTCGACCATCATCGACTTCAGGGTTTCCTGATTCGGGTGCATGCGGATCGATTCGGCCAGGTAGCGATAGCTTTCCGAGTCGTTGGTGATCAGCTTGCCCATCAGCGGCATGAAGGCGAAGGAGTAGGCATCGTAGGCCTTGGACATCAGCGCGTTGGTCGGCTTGGAGAACTCCAGCACCAACAGGCGGCCGCCGGGCTTGAGTACGCGCAGCATGGAGCGCAGGGCGTCTTCCTTGTGCGTTACGTTGCGCAGGCCGAAAGCGATGGTCACGCAGTCGAAATGGTTGTCCGGGAACGGCAGTTTTTCCGCGTCGGCCTGGACGAACTCGACGTTGCCGGCCACACCCAGGTCCAGCAGGCGGTCACGGCCGACCTTGAGCATGGACTCGTTGATGTCAGCCAGCACCACTTGGCCGGTAGGGCCGACCAGGTGGGAGAATTTGCGGGTCAGGTCGCCCGTGCCGCCGGCGATGTCGAGCACACGGTTGCCGGTGCGGACGCCCGACAGTTCGATCGCGAAACGCTTCCACAGGCGGTGCATGCCGCCCGACAGGAGGTCGTTCATCAGGTCGTATTTGGCAGCTACCGAGTGGAAAACTTCAGCGACTTTTTCCGCTTTCTGGCTTTCCGGAACGTTTTTGAAGCCGAAGTGAGTGGTGGGTTCGGCATCGCTGCCTTTGCGCTGATCAGTCATATCGCTGTCACCAAGAGAGAATGCGCGACATTCTAATCCCCAAGGGATGCTTTGTCTTGGAATGGCTAAAGGTAAGATGGGCAACCTTCGGGACGATTTGCCGCAGCGGCGGTCAAGATTTACCGACAAGCATTCATAAAACAGGAGTCATCCAATGGCCCATATCAGTGTTGAGCGTGCCCACAACCTGGGCAAGGAAGCAGCCCGCGAGAAAGCCGACAAGCTGGCGCAGAAACTTTCCGACCAGTACGGCCTGGAGCCCCAATGGTCCGGGGACACCCTGAACCTCAAGCGTTCGGGTGTGAAAGGCGCGGTGCACGTGGCCGACGATTCGATCCGCGTCGACGTGGAGCTGGGCCTGATGATGTCGGCCATGAGCGGCATGATCAAAGCGGAAATCGAAAAGGCGCTGGACAAGGCGCTGGCCTGATCCGACCCCTTCTCCTGTAGGAGCGAAGCTTGCTCGCGAAAGCGGTCTTCCTGACGGCAAAGATGCTGCGGATGTTCCGGTCTCTTCGCGGGCAAGCCTCGCTCCTACATCCATCTCGGGGCACGCAAATGTTGCGGTTGTTAGGGTGCCCTTTCTAATTTTTCTCCCTACTTTGTGCCAGAGCCCGACACTTTCGCGGGCAGTTCCTCAAACCTTCTGCGCGTGAGGTGGACCATGGCCAAAGTAATTTTGAAGAAAAAAATCGACGCTTCGACATCGGCTCTGAGCGACGTCAAATCCTATGCCCGCAAGATCTGGCTGGCAGGTCTTGGTGCCTACGCCAAGGTTGGCCAGGAAGGCGCCGACTACTTTCAGGAGCTGGTGAAGACAGGTCAAGCTGTTGAAACCAAAGGCAAAAAAGTAGTCGCCGAAAAGCTCGAAGCCGCGAACTCCGAGATCGCTGAAGCGAAGAATGAAGTGAGCACTTTCAAGGGTCGTGTCGAAGTTCAACTCGACAAGGTCGAGAAAGCATTCGACTCGCGTGTGGCAAGCGCCTTGAATCGTATCGGCATTCCGTCTAAACATGACGTTGAGACACTCTCTGTCAAGCTCGATGAGTTGACGGCATTGCTCGAACGCGTCGCGCGTAAATCTTAAGGAGAACGGGATGGCTGTTAAAAAGAACACCGAAAAAGAAGGCAGCTCGTGGATCGGGAAAGTAGAAGACTACTCCCGAAAAATCTGGCTGGCTGGTTTAGGCGTGTACTCGAAGATCGACACTGACGGCAGCAAAATCTTCGATGCATTGGTTAAAGACGGCGAGAAAGCCGAGAAGGCAATCGGCAAGAAAGTCGACACAGCCAAGGACAGCGCCAAGGACTCCGCTTCTTCGGCCAAGTCGCGCATCAGCGGTGTGAAAGACAAGGCGCTGGGCAAGTGGGATGAGCTGGAAGGCGCTTTCGACAAGCGCCTGAACAGCGCCATTTCGCGTCTGGGCGTGCCGAGCCGCAATGAGGTCAAGGCACTGCACACCAAGGTCGAGAAACTGACCGCGCAAATCGAAAAACTGACCGGTGCCAAGGTTGCGCCTGTTGCGGCGAAAACCGCTGCGGCCAAACCTGCTGCCGCTGCCAAGCCAGCCGCCAAAACTGCAGCCAAGCCACTGGCCAAACCTGCTGCCAAGCCAGCAGCGAAAGCCGCGGCCAAGCCTGCTGCCAAAACCGCTGCTGCAAAACCTGCCGCAGCCAAAACAGCGGCCAAGCCGGTAGCTGCCAAAGCGGCCGCCAAGCCAGCTGCAAAACCTGCAGCCAAACCAGCAGCAGCCAAACCTGCAGCGGCGAAAACCGCAGCGGCCAAGCCGGCAGCCAAGCCAGCAGCAGCGAAACCTGCTGCCGCCAAGCCAGCAGCCAAACCTGCGGCTGCGAAAAAGCCAGCAGTGAAAAAGCCGGCTGCTCCGAAAACTGCCGCCGCCAAGCCAACCGCGGCCGCCGCCAAACCGGCAACTCCAGCGGCCTCGGCCGCACCGGCTGCACCGGTCAGCGCATCGAACTCCGCAACCGCGCCGACCCCTGCCGCCACCCCGACTGCCGCGCCAGCTTCATCGACGCCAACCAGTCAGTCCTGATTCCTCAGGGCTCAAAAAAACGCCCGGCCTGCCAAGGTCGGGCGTTTTTTTATCCATGAAAACGCAATTCCTGTAGGAGCGAGCATGCTCGCGATGGAGGCCCAGACACCGCGGGGTGTCAGGTTTCCCGCGTTATCGTTGGCGACCATCGCGAGCGTGCTCGCTCCTACAGAAAGCGGGTACGCATCAGCCGTCGAGGTATTGCAGCGCCAGCTGTTCGGTCGCCACCTTGATCGGCGGCAGCAGGTGCGGCGCCACCAGCATCATGATCTGGTAAACCACCAGCCGCACCTCGCCCTCACGGTCGAGAATCCGCTGATAGTCCAGCGAGAACAGCAGGGTCATGGTGATCTGCTCCACCAGTTGCCCCAATGCCTGGGTGTCGCTGACCAACTGCCCTTGAGCCTTCAGCCGCGCCAGCAACGACGCCAGGGTACGCTTGAGGGCGTTGAGCAGGTTGCGAATGCCCTTGGCCAGCTTCGGCAGGCGCCCGGCCAGGTTCGACAGGTCCTGGAACAGGAAGCGGTAGTGGGAAAGGCGTTCGACGATCAGGTGCAGGAACAGCCAGTAATCATCAGGGCCCAGCTCGGCGTCGAGCGGCGGGTCGAGCAGCGGTGTCAGCTCGGCCTGGAAACGCTCGAACAGCCCGAGAATCAGCGGCTCCTTGCCGTGGAAGTGGTAGTAGAGGTTGCCCGGGCTGATGCCCATTTCGTTGGCAACTTCCATGGTGGAGACATTCGGTTCGCCCTTCTCGTTGAACAACTGCAGGGCACATTCGAGGATGCGGTCGCGGGTTTTCATCCAGTCTTCTTAATGTTCGGGTCCATGCCACGGCCGACAGCGGCCGTGGGTCGCTTGAACGTCAGCGCACGCGCACGTAGGTGCCGGGTGCGGCTTCCATCGGTGGATAGTTCTGGTTGCCCAGAGCCATGACGGTTTCCTTCTGTGTCCCCGAGCGTTCCTGAATCCAGCTCAGCCATTGCGTCCACCAGCTGCCGTCGACCTGTTTCGCATCGTAGTACCAGGCCCGTGGGTCGCTGCTCAGCTTGCTGCCTTCGACGTAGTTGGCTTTCGGGTTGCCCGGGGGGTTGAGGATGCTCTGCACGTGTCCGCTGTTGGACAGCACGAAGCGGCGCTCGCCCCCCAGCAGCAGGGTGGAGCGATACACCGCATCCCACGGCGTGATGTGGTCGTTGATGCCGGCAACGCTGAAGCTGTCGACCGTGACTTTCTGCAGGTCGATCGGCGTGCCGCACACTTCCAGACCGCCCGGATGGCCCAGCGGGTTGTGCTTGAAGAAGTCCAGCAGGTCGCCATGCAGGGCCGCCGGCAGGCGCGTTGTGTCGTTGTTCCAGTAGAGGATGTCGAACGCCGGCGGCTCCTTGCCCAGCAGGTAGTTGTTGACGAAGTAGCTCCAGATCAAATCGTTGGGGCGCATCCAGGCGAAGACCTTGGCCATGTCCCGGCCGTCGAGCACGCCTTTCTGATACGAGCGGCGTTTCGCGGATTCCAGGGTCTGTTCGTCGGCGAACAGGGTCGCCGGAGAGTCCAGCTGGCTGTCGAGCAGGCTCACAAGGTAAGTGGCGCTCGAGACCCGGCGCATCTGCCGCTTGGCCTGCAGGTGGCCTTGCAGCGCGGCGATGGTCAGCCCGCCGGCGCAGGCGCCCATCAGGTTGACCTCGCGGGCGCCGGTGATCGCCCGGCAGACATTCATGGCTTCTTCCACCGCTTCCACGTAGCTCGACAGGCCCCATTCGCGGTGACGGATATCCGGGTTGCGCCAGCTGATCATGAAGGTTTGCAGGCCGTTCTTGAGCGCGTACTTGACGAAGCTGTTGTGTGGGCTCAGGTCGAATATGTAGTACTTGTTGATTTGCGGCGGCACCACCAGCAGCGGTTTGGAATACTGCTTTTCGCTCATCGGCTTGTACTGGATCAGCTCCAGCAATTCGTTGCGAAACACCACTGCACCAGGGGTGGTGGCCACCGTCGTGCCGACTTCGAAAGCCTGCTTGGTGGTCTGCCGGGGCAGGCCGTCGTTGTGCAGCAGGTCGTCCACCAGATGGCCGATCCCGCGCACCAGGCTGTTGCCGCCGGAATTGAAGATCTCCTTGAGCGCCAGCGGATTGAGCAGGCTGTTGGACGGCGACATGGCGTCGTTGAGCAGGGAGAAGACGAACTGGGCCCGGGCGCGATCGTCCGGGCTCATGTTGCTCTCGTCGATCCAGCTCCTGACCTGCTTCTGCCAGGCCAGATAGGCCTGCAGGCTGCGACGATAGAAAGGATTGAGGCTCCAGGCCGGATCGGCGAAGCGACTGTCATGGGGGTTGGTCGGGTGCAGGGTTTCACCCAGAATCACGCGGCCCAATTGGCCGCCCAGTTTCAAGGCGTGCCGGGCGCTGTGCACCGGGTGGCGTAAACCATGGGCGGCGACGCTGCGCAGCGTTGAAAACAGATCTCGGCCACGCAGGCCGGTGATCGCGCTCTGTGCGTTGATGAACGCGGCTGGGGAGGGCGCCAGGTCCCTCGCTGGTTTGTCACGCATCAGTCAACACTCCTTCGTCTTCAGGCCAAATCAAATACACCGAACCAGAACACCATAGACGCAGTATCGGGTTGTTGCGCGGCGCGGCGTCCTGCCGGGCGATGACTAGTCGGTCAGCCGCCCAAAGGCGCCGGACGCGGATGCATCACCGCACGCTGCCGCTCCTCCTGGAGAAACTTCATGATGATCGGTGCCACGGCCTCTGCCCGAGTAATCAGGAACAGGTGGCCGTCGTCGATGATGTGCAGCTGGGCGTTGGGAATCCGCCAGGCCAGCAGGCGCATGTTGACCAGCGGAATCAGCGGGTCGTCGTCGCCGGCCAGCACCAGGGTTGGCTGTTTGATCTTGTGCAGCCAGTGAATGCTGGTCCAGCCAAGCCCGGCGAACAGTTGCCAGTAGTAACCCAGCTTGCCCGCCGAACGCACCTTGGCGGCGTGGTTCGCGGCCAGCGTCGGGTCGCGACGGAACGCGCCGCCGTAGATCATCGGCGCGATGCGGATCACGTGGGAGGGCTGGATGTAGCGGCGCGGGCTGGCCATCATCCACAACACTTTCGGTTTGCCCGGCACCATCACCGCGCCCGCAGCGGTGGCGGCCAGCACCAGCTTCTTGCAGCGCTCCGGATAGTCATAGGCGAACTGCTGGGCCAGCGCGCCGCCCCAGGACACCCCGATCGCATTGACCTGACCGTAGTCGAGGTAATCGAGCATGCGCGCGGTGAGTTTCGCCAGGCCCGGAAACCGGTACGGGCGACTGGGCGTCGACGAGCCACCGACACCGGGAACGTCGAAGGCGATGACTTCCAGGTCCGGGTCCAGCGCCGCGACGAACGGAAACACCAGCTCCAGGTTGGCGCCGATGCCGTTGAAAATCAGCAAGGGCGTCAAGTGAGGCTTGCCGGGGCGTACCGCCGTGCGGAGGGTCTGGCCATCCAGTTCGACGGTACGGAATATGAACGGTTGCGGCATGCTCTGGCCCTGTTTCTCTCGAATTCGTCCCCGTCCGCGCCCCCTGTAGGAGCGAGCATGCTCGCGATGGACGTCAACGATAACGCGGGGCATCTGATACCCCGTGATGTTCTGGAGTCCATCGCGAGCGTGCTCGCTCCTACAGGAGGCGGGCGAGGTGTGTCAGTTACCGCTCATGTACGTAAGTACCCGGCGCTGCTTCGCCCGCCGGATATGCCTTGTTGCCCAGTTTCAGCGGCGCCTTTTTCAGCGCGCCCGAACGTTCGGCCATCCAGGCCTGCCAATGCAGCCACCAGGAGTCGGTGTGCTTGGTGGAGTTCTCTTGCCATTCCTCGGCAGTGTCCGCCACTTCGCTGTTGGTCATGTAACGGGATTTCGGATTGCCCGGCGGATTCAGGATGCTCTGGATATGTCCGCTGCTGGACAGCACGAACTCGACGTTGCCGCCAAACAGGTGCGCCGACTTGTAGCAGGACTTCCACGGAGTGATGTGGTCCGTGGTGCCGGCCAGGGAGAAGATGTCGGCCTTCACTTGCTTGAGGTCGATCGGCGTGCCGCACACTTCCAGTGCGTTCGGACGGATCAGCGGGTTGTTCTTGAACAGCTCGATCAGGTCGCCGTGGAACGCCGCGGGCAGGCGCGTGGTGTCGTTGTTCCAGAACAGGATGTCGAACACCGGCGGCTCGTTGCCCAGAAGGTAGTTGTTGACCCAGTAGTTCCAGATCAGGTCATTGGGGCGCATCCAGGCGAAGACTTTCGCCATGTCGCGGCCTTCCAGTACGCCCGCCTGATAGGAGTGGCGCTTGGCGGCCTCCAGGGTCTGCTCGTTGACGAACAGGGCGACGTCGGTGTCCAGGGTGGTGTCGAGCACGCTCACCAGAAGGGTGAGGGCGTTGACCTTGTTCTCGCCGATCGCGGCGTAGTGGCCCAGCAGCGCGGTGCAGGTGATGCCGCCGGAGCAGGCGCCGAGCATGTTCACGTCTTTGCTGCCGGTGATCGCCGTGACCACGTCGACCGCTTCCTTGAGCGCCTCGATGTAGGTCGACAGGCCCCACTCGCGCTGCTCCTTGGTCGGGTTGCGCCAGCTGACGATGAAGGTCTGCACGTTGCTGCGCAGGCAGAAGCGCGCCAGGCTTTTTTCCGGGCTGAGGTCGAATACATAGAATTTGTTGATCTGCGGCGGCACCACCAGCAGCGGGCGCTCGTGGACCTGTTCGGTGCTCGGCTTGTACTGGATCAGCTCCAGCACGTCGTTGCGAAACACCACCGCGCCTTCGCTCACGCCCAGGGTCTTGCCGACCTCGAACGCACCCATGTTGACCTGGCTGGGCATGCCGTTGTTGTGCACCAGATCCTTGGCCAGATGGGAAAGACCGTCGAGCAGGCTCTTGCCGCCGGTTTCGAAGAAGCGCTTGACCGCCGCCGGGTTGGCCGCGCTGTTGGTCGGGGCCATGGCTTCGGTCATCAGGTTGATCACGAAGTGCCCACGGCTGACGTCGTTGGGCGGCAGGTTACTGTCGTCGATCCAGTCGTGAAGCTCCTTGCGCCACGCCAGATAGGTTTGCATATAACGTTTGTAGAGCGGGTTCTGGCTCCAGGCCGGATCGACGAAGCGACGGTCATCGCCTGCCGGTTGCAGCCCGGATTTGCCGAGCAGTACGTTTTTGAGTTCCAGACCGAAATGCGCGACATGCTTTGCGCTGTGAATCGGTTGTTTGATGGCCTGTCTGAGCACCATTCGAGCAGAAGCCAGTAGATCCTTTCCACGCAGCCCAACGACAGGATTCAGACCCAGGGTGTTTTCCGAGGCCTGATACTTCAAGTCATCGTTATTCTCTTTACTCATCTACGACGCTCCATTGTCCTGAGACGAGTACCGGGTCCTGCTGTGTAGTCCACACAGCGAATGCCAGGTACTACTACTCGGGTGACCGTTGATACTGCACCGCTGCTTTTATTCGCAGAGAGCACTGCAGGGAACTTGCCAGTTCCATTGGTTACCCGAGTTTAATTTTTTTCGCAAGCAGGCCTGTTGCTTGCTTTGGAGCGGAGCATTCAAACAGATGAAATTAGAAAATGCCTTCTAATGAACGAGAGGCACGGGCTAGAGCATCAGCTTGACGACAGATTCGTTCGGGTCGCGAGTTTTTCCGGCGGCTTTGAGCTCGGCCAGGTAGTCCTCCCAGAGTGCGTCATGACGTCGCCCCAGTTCATAGAGGTATTCCCAGGTGAACAGGCCGCTGTCGTGGCCGTCGTCGAAGGTCAGTTTCAGTGCGTAGTGACCGGCCGGTTCCAGCTTGCTCAGGCCGACGTTGATCTTGCCGAATTGCAGGATGGGTTTGCCGTGGCCCTGGACCTCGGCGGAGGGAGAGTGCACCCGCAGGAACTCGGCGGGCAGGGTGTATTCCTCGCCGGACGCGTATTTGAGCGTCAGGGTTTTCGAGGCTTTGTGCAGTTTGATGTCGGTGGGGATCATGGCCGGATATCCGTCGTTTGCAGAACCTGATGTGGGAGCGGGCTTGCTCGCGAATGCGGTGTGACAGTCAATGTGATGTCGACTGACACTTCGCC
>NZ_JBSVXG010000151.1:0-14367 GCF_054070595.1 Pseudomonas sp. SDO55104_S430
AATACCAGCCGAATTTAAGGCTGCAGGGTTCCCCTGCAACATAGAATCTCCCACAATTAACCGCCCCCCCCTGTGGGAGCGAGCCTGCTCGCGATAAAAATCAAAAGGCCGAACGCAATACGAAAAAGCCGCCTCTACTAAAGAAGCGGCTTGCACCGATATTAATGCATGAACAACGCAATCAGAATAATGATCGGGATCGGTACACCGAGAAAGAACAGCAGTAATGAGCGCATGATGATTCTCCTGATTTAGCGAACTGGCGTGTTGGTAACGTAGGTGTCGGTTTCCACATACACCACGGCATCCCGGCGACGGCCGCCGAAGGTTGCGGCGAGGCTGGCAAAGAAGGCGCCGATCAACAGTGCAACGAACATCCACAAGGTCGTCCAGGCAGCGACTTTAGCGGCGGTGTCAGCGGCCTCCTTGGCGGTCTGTTTGGCATCGGCCACGGCTTTCTGCGTGCGGGCATAGACTTCATCCACACGACGCTCGGCATCGGCCTGGGACAGGTTGGTTCGCTGGGCTACAAGCTGTGCTAGGTAGGTGCGGTCCTCGGCAGACAGCTGGCCGTCGGCGATCGAGCGTACGAAGATGCGGGTCACAGTGCCCCGGGCTGCGTCGTCACTGACGGCGACCGGGCGATCATCGCGGAACAGACTGTCGATGTAATAGTCGTACTGATCACTGTCAGTATTGGCAGCCGCAGTGCCTGCCGCCTGCGTCATCGCAGAGGCTGCGCCACCGGCAACTTGCGCCCCGGCCTGAACGCCACCGCTGACTACACTACTGACCGACCCCGCTACCAGCGTCGCGGTCACCAGCGTCGCCACGCACCAGGCAAGAAAGCCGTGAGCCGTGTCGCGAAAGTAAACTTCGTCGCCATGCATGTAAGACCACTTCACCCGAAGACGCCCGGCAATGTAGCCACCGAGCCCGGACGCTACAATTTGCGTAAACGCCAGCCAGACGATCGTCGTGATCCCCAGGCTCTTGGCGCTCATGCCCTCATTGGCCCAAGGCGACACTGCGGAAAAACCCAGGCCAAATCCCAGCATCACCAATATAAGCGACAGCGCCGCCGCGGCCGCGGCCCCGGCGAAAATCGCGCCCCACGACACGCCAGACACGGCGGTCGATTCCTCCAGGCCGGCGGCATAGAAGCCATCATTGGATCTATTCATTGTTATGTCGCTCCAGGCAGTAAATATGGTGTTACAACTCTCGAATCAGCCGTTGCAGTCACCGTGCCAGTCCCGACTATTGATTAAATCCTTATATTTCAGCTAGTTATAAATATTGAACTTCCAATCCTCATGCAATATGCAATGAAGAGCCCAGGTCGACGGGATTTATGCATTAGCGCAGAGACCTTTTACCGCTCATGAACTTTTATTTAGTAAGCCGACAGGCAATTCTTGGCAAAATGCCGTTCACTTTGTATCGAACCGATTATCAGGCCAACCCATGACCCGCATCTTGACCATCGAAGACGACGCCGTGACCGCCCGGGAAATTGTCGCCGAATTGAGCAGCCACGGCCTTGACGTCGACTGGGTCGACAATGGACGCGAAGGTCTGGAGCGGGCGATCAGCGGCGACTATGACCTGATCACCCTCGACCGCATGCTGCCCGAGCTCGATGGCCTGGCGATCGTCACCACCTTGCGCAGCAAGGGCGTGGCCACGCCGATCCTGATGATCAGCGCCCTGTCCGATGTCGATGAGCGTGTGCGCGGCTTGCGTGCCGGCGGCGACGATTACCTGACCAAGCCTTTCGCCACCGATGAAATGGCCGCCCGGGTCGAAGTCCTGTTGCGTCGGCAGAACACCCGCACCGCCCAGGCCACCACCCTGCGGGTCGCCGATCTGGAGCTGAACCTGATCAGCCACGAAGCCAGCCGCGATGGGCAGATGCTCACGCTGCTGCCCACCGAGTACAAACTGCTGGAATTCCTGATGCGCAACACCGGGCAAATCCTCTCGCGGATGATGATTTTCGAGGAGGTCTGGGGTTATCACTTCGATCCGGGCACCAACCTGATCGACGTGCACATCGGCCGTCTGCGCAAGAAGATCGACCCACCTGGCAATGCCCCATTGATTCGAACCGTGCGAGGCTCGGGTTATGTCATTGCCGAACCCGTCTAAAGGCTGGCGTTCTTCCAGCAGTCGTCTGCTGGCGCTGTACAGTGCGTTGTTCGTGGCCTGGAGCGGCATCCTCATGGGGGTCATGTACTACGAGGTGTCCGCGTACCTGGACAACCTGGCCAAGCATTCGCTGATGCAACGTCAGCATCTGTTCTCACGTTTCCAGGGCGAGCAACTGGTGGACGCCCTCGCCGTCAGCATGACGTTCGACATTCGCGGCATCGACGCCTATGGCCTGTTCGATCGCGAGCACCGCTACCTCAACGGCGCCCTGCGCAGCATTCCCGAAGGTCTGCCGCTGGACGGCAAGATCCACATGCTCAGCGAATGCGCCGACTCGGACGACCCGACCCTGCCCTCCGACAGCTGCGACGCCGTGGCCACCCAGACCCACGACGGGCGCTGGCTGGTGCTGGTGCGCGACAACGGTTCGCTGTTTGCGGTGACCCGGATCATCCTCCACGCGTTGCTGTGGGGCATGACCCTGACCATCCTCCCGGGCATCGTCGGCTGGCACCTGCTGCGGCGCCGGCCACTGCGGCGCATCCGCGGGATTCAGGCCAGCGCCGAGGCCATCGTCGCCGGCGACCTGACCCGACGCCTGCCGCTGTCCAACCGCCGCGACGAACTGGACATGCTCGCCGCCATCGTCAACGCCATGCTCGAACGCATCGAGCGCCTGATGAACGAGGTCAAGGGCGTGTGCGACAACATCGCCCATGACCTGCGCACCCCGCTGACCCGATTGCGCGCGCAGTTGTATCGCATGCAACAACAGGCTGGCGAAGGCTCCAGCGAGGCGGCGCAGCTTGATCTGGTGCTGGCCGAGGCCGACACCTTGATGGCGCGGTTTCGCGGGCTGTTGCGGATTTCCGAACTGGAGGATCGCCAGCGTCGCTCCGGTTTCGTGCAGCTCGATCCGGTGTCGTTGCTGCAGGAGTTGCACGAGTTCTATCTGCCGCTGGCGGAGGACGATGGCCTGACGTTCACGCTGCAACTGCCGGAAACACTGCCATCGCTCAATGGTGACCGGGCACTGCTGTTCGAGGCGGTGGCGAACCTGTTGAGCAACTCGATCAAATTCACCCCGCCGGGCGGTCAGGTGATTCTGCGCGGGCGCAATGACAACGGACATACCCGCATCGAAGTCCTGGACTCGGGCCCGGGGATTCCCGAGGCTGAGCGGGTGGCGGTGTTCCAGCGTTTCTATCGCGCTGAAGCGGGCAATCTGAAAAGCGGTTTTGGTCTGGGGCTGTCGATCGTCGCGGCGATCGTCAGCTTGCATGGTTTCAAGCTGGAAGTGGGCAGCAGTGAAATGGGTGGTGCGCGGCTGGTGCTGGATTGTGAAGAGAGCTTGATTCCACAAACTTGAATCAAAAGATAACCCCCTGTGGGAGCGGGCTTGCTCGAGAAGGCGTCGTGTCAGGCAACATCATCGTTGACTGAAAATCCGCCTTCGCGAGCAAGCCCGCTCCCACAGGGATTGGTGGTGTGCTATCAAGCCGGGTAGTTAGCCCGCAACGCCTCCAACCCACCCTGATAAATCCCGGTAAACAACGCCACCACTTCCTCGTCACTCACCCCTACCGGTTCAAACTGCCCAGACCAGGTAACCCGCGCACCCTGCCCCAGGGCTTCCACCTTGATGGTCGCCAGGTATGCAGTGGCCGGAAACGGTGCCTGCAGAATCGAGTAGCTGTAACTCTTCGCTTCATTGTCGAACGCTTGCAGACGTTCGATCACCACACCGCCATCCGCCGTTTGCAGACTGCGCACACGACCGCCTTCGCTCAGTTCGCTTTTCGGGATGAAGGGCAGCCAATCGGGCAGCGAGTCGAAGCCGCCGATCAATTGCCAGACCTGGTCGGCCGAAGCCGGGATGTCGATGAATGCTGAGGTCGTTGCCATGAGTCAATGCTCTCCAGATAAATGAAATTCAGACGGCCATGCTGTCGACGACACCGCCGTCGACCCGCAGGGCCGCGCCGGTGGTTGCAGAGGACAGCGGCGAAGCGATGTAGGCGACCAGATTGGCCACTTCCTCGACCTGCGCCACACGCTGGATGATCGAACTCGGACGGGCCTTGCGCACGAAGGCGTCGGCTTCTTCCTGGACACTGCGCCCCGAAGCGGCGATCGCATCCTTGAGCATCTCTTCCACACCGTCGGTGAGGGTCGGGCCCGGCAGGATCGAGTTGACCGTCACCCCGGTGCCCGCCAGGCGCTTGGCCAAGCCATGGGACACCGCCAGGTTGGCGCTTTTGGTTACGCCGTAGTTGATCATCTCGGCAGGGATCGCCAGGCCGGATTCCGAAGACAGGAAAATCACCCGGCCCCAGCCCTGCTTGACCATGTCCGGCACGTAATGCCGGGACAGGCGCACACCGGAAATCACGTTGATTTCGTAGAAGCGCTCCCACTCGCTGTCCGGGGTCTCGAAGAAGTCCTCGGCGTTGTAGATGCCGAGGTTGTTCACCAGAACGTCGGCGCGAGGTTCGGCGGCGAACAGCTTCTGTGCGCCTTCAGCGGTGCCCAGATCGGCGGTCAGCCCGCGCAGTTGAGCGCCCGGTACCTGCTCACGAATGGTCGCCAGCGCCTGCTCCACCTTGGCCGAGTCGCGGCCGATCACTACTACCGTGGCACCTGATTCGGCCAGTGCCTTGCTGATGCCCAGACCAATGCCGGCGGTGCTGCCGCTGACGATGGCCAGTTTTCCAGTCAGATCGATTTTCATGTTCAAGCTCCAATGTTCGACAGAGGTGCTGACACCGTGAACTGCCGCGATAACGTTTGATTGCGTGGTCAGGAGTGACCGTTGAGCGAATCCTAGAGCGTGGCGATCCGACCGTCCAAGACATAATAAGCAGGAGTTGTGCCCCGAAAGGTCTGACCTGATTTACCTCAGCCCATCCAGTGTAGAAGCTGGAGCCCGATTTACTGGTTCCTGAGGAGCGAGCTTGCTCGCGATGGTCGTCAACGATAACGCGGGCGGCCTGACACCCCGCGGTGTTCTGGCGTTCATCGCGAGCAAGCTCGCTCCTACAGGGGATGCGGACATATCTGGAAGAGATGGCTCCATCTGAATTCAGCACTACGAGTGTTGGCCAAACGCTGACTAAGATGAGCCACACCTCCCAACACAAGCCGCGACGTTGCCCGCGGCGTACAAGAAACTGGAGATCGCTCGATGAACATTGCTGTCGCCTGTGAACACCCGCCCCTGCCCGATGCCTTGCGCGACGAGTTGAGCCAGTTGCTCGGCACCCGGTTCTCCACTTCGGCCAGTGTGCGCGAGCACCATGGCACCGACATTTCCGCTCTCGATCCGGTGCCGCCCGATGCCGTGGCTTTTGCCAACAGCCTGGAAGACATCGTCGCCATCAGCACCGCCTGCCACCGCCATGACGTACCGATGATCGTCTACGCAAGCGGCACCTCGCTCGAGGGCTGGCTGCAGGCGTCCCATGGCGGGGTGAGCATCGATGTGTCGGGCATGGACAAGATTCTCGAGATCCGCGTCGACGACATGGACGCCACCGTGCAGCCGGGCGTGACCCGCAAACAGCTGAACGCCGCCCTGCACGGCACCGGCCTGTTCTTCCCCATCGACCCTGGTGCGGATGCCTCGCTTGGTGGTATGGCCGCGACTCGCGCATCGGGCACCAACGCCGTGCGTTACGGCACCATGCGCGAGAACGTGCTGGGCATGACCGCGGTGCTGGCCGATGGTCGGGTGATCAATACCGGCGGCCGCGCGCGCAAATCTTCCGCTGGCTACGACCTGACTCACCTGCTGGTGGGCTCCGGCGGCACCCTGGCGACCATCGCCGAACTGACCGTCAAACTGCATCCGATTCCCGAGGCGATCTCCGCTGCGGTGTGTCGCTTCCCCAGCGTCGATCACGCCGTGCGCACGGTGATCCAGACCATTCAGCTGGGCGTGCCGATTGCGCGTATAGAACTGATCGACGCCCTGACCGTTCGCGCCCTCAATGCCTACAGCAAGACGCAACTGCCCCAGGCGCCGTCGCTGTTTTTCGAACTGCATGGCTCCGAGGCCGGGGTCAAGGAACAGGTCGAGACCGTGCGCATGGTCGCCGACGAACACGAGGGTCAAGACTTCGAATGGGCCGTGCACCCCGAGGATCGCAGCCGGTTGTGGCAGGCGCGGCACGAGGCCTATTTCGCTGCCCTCGCCCTGCGCCCGGGCTGTCGCTCGCTGACCACCGACGCCGTGGTGCCGATCTCACGCCTGGCCGAATGCATCGAAGCCACCGCCGCGGACCTGGCGGAAAACGGCTTGGTGGCACCGATCTTCGGGCATGTCGGCGATGGCAATTTCCATGCGCTGATCCTCGTTGACCCCAATGACCCGGACGAAGTGCAGCGCGCCGAAGCCGTGGCCCATCGCCTGGCCGAGCGGGCGATCGCCATGGATGGCAGCTGCACCGGCGAACACGGCGTCGGCCTGACCAAACAACATTTCATGGCCCTGGAACACGGCGCCAATGCGGTGGACGTGATGGCCGCGATCAAGGCCGCGCTGGACCCGAAACAGCTGATGAACCCCGGCAAGATCTTCCCCCGAGGCCGTGCGTTGCGCTGAGGCGCGATAGCATGGCGGCCGGAAGGAAACCGAGGGAGTCATCATGGAAATCCGTCAGATCAAATATTTCGTCGCCATCATCGATTGCGGCAGCCTGTCCCAGGCGGCGCGTCAGGTGCACGTCGCGCAATCGGCGCTGAGCAAACAGATGTCCGCACTGGAAGCCGAACTGGGTGCGCAGTTGCTCTATCGCAGTCACAACGGAGTGATCGCCAGCGAGGCCGGCAAGGTGTTCTACGAGTATGCCCAAGGCATGCTCAAACACCTCAGCGATGCCCGCGCGGCGGTCAACAGCAGCCCGGACGCGGTCAGCGGTTCAATTGTCGTGGCCTTGCCGCAATCGGTGGCGAGCATCCTCGCCATGCCGCTGATGCGTGCGGTCAAGGCGCGCTATCCGCTGGTGGCGTTCAACTTCAATGAAGAGCTGACCGGCAACGTCATGGATCAACTGGTCCATGGCCGGGTCGATCTTGCGCTGTTCACCTCCGAGGGCCTGCCGCCGCAGGTGCAGTTCAGCCCGTTGGTGGAAGAGGACTTCTACCTGATCCACATGGCCAACGACCCCGATGCGCCGCCAGCGGGAGAGGTATCGCTGGAACAGGCACTGGCACGGCCATTGGTGTTTCCCAGCCAGGCTCACAGCCACAGCACCCGCACCCTGGTGGAGCAGGCGGTGAAACGCCATGGCCTGTCTGTGGCCGAGATCGCGATGGAGGTCAATTCGGTGCACATCCTCAAGAGTGCGGTCGAGGCAGGTATCGGCCACACCATCATGCCGTTGAACCTGGCCATGCGCGAAATCGAGGACGGCCGCCTGGTGGCCCATCGCATCGCCGCCGATGGCCTGACCCGAACCCTGGGCATTTGCAGCTGCACCACAATGCCCGCCAGTCACCTGAAAAACTTGATCTGCGAGCTGATCCGCGACGTGGTCAACGAGCTCTGCGAAAACGGCGACTGGCCCGGAGGTCGACCGCTCTGACACGTTTCATGACCGCCCCGACAACAACAAGAAAGAGGCTTGAGATGAATTCACCTGAGATCGACGACAAGGCCCTGCACTCTGCCTATTGCAAAACCGCCTGGCGGATCATTCCGCTGCTGATCGTCTGCTACCTGGTCGCTTATCTGGATCGGGTCAACGTCGGCTTCGCCAAACTGCAGATGCTCGATGACCTGAAATTCAGCGACGCCGTCTACGGGCTCGGCGCCGGAGTGTTCTTCGTCGGCTACCTGATGTTCGAGATCCCAAGCAACATCGCCCTGCACCGGTTCGGAGCTCGCCGCTGGATCGCCCGGATCATGATGACCTGGGGCCTGTTGTCGGCGGCGATGATGTTCATCCAGACGCCGATGAGTTTCTATGTGCTGCGCTTTCTGATTGGCATCGCCGAAGCGGGGTTCTTTCCGGGGATCATCTTCTACCTCACCACCTGGTTTCCCAGTCACCGGCGCGGGGTGATGATTTCCCTGTTTATCGCCGCCCTGCCGATTTCCAGCATGCTCGGCTCGCTGATTTCCGGGTGGATCATGCAAAGCCTCGACGGCGTCGCCGGTTATGCCGGCTGGCAGTGGCTGTTCGTGATCGAAGGCTTGCCCGCGGTGTTCCTGGGGGCCGCGGTGTTTTTCCTGCTGCGCGACCGGATCGCCGATGCGCAATGGCTGAGCGCCGAAGAGAAACGCGGCATGCAGGCGGCGCTGGACCGCGAAGCCAGGGACAAGCCACAGCACTCGCTACGCGACGGTTTGCTCAATCCGAAGATCTGGCTGCTGGGCGCGGTGTATTTCTGTCTGGTGCTGGGGCAATACGTGATCAGCTTCTGGATGCCGACCATCATCCGTAACAGCGGCGTCGCCGAGCCTTGGGCCATCGGCGTGTTGACCGCGATTCCCTATTCGCTCGCGGCAATCAGCATGGTCCTGGTCGGCCGTAGCTCCGATCGCCATCGCGAGTACCGCTGGCACCTGGCAATCTGCGCCTGCATCGGCGCGGGCGGCGCGATCTTTGGCACCCTGTTCGGCAACAGTCTGCTGCTGGCCATGATCGGCCTGACGGTCGGCACCGCCGCGATGATCAGCAGCCTGCCGGTGTTCTGGGGCATGCCCACCGCCGTGGTCGGCGGCGCTGCGGCTGCGGCGGGGATTGCCTTGATCAATTCGCTGGGGAATGTGGCGGGTTTTTTCAGCACCATCGTTGTGGGCTGGTTGACGCAGATGACGGGCAGTACGCAGGTGGCTATGTACTTCATGGCTGGAGCGCTGGTGTTGGGGGGTGTGTTGGGTTTGAGCGTCTCCCGCCCCGGCAAGCGCCCGGCATCGACGGTGTCTGATCCCGTTCGAATTCCATAATCTTCATACAAATCCCGGGTGGGAGCGGGCTTGTTCGCGAAGAGGGAGTGTCAGTGCCGATGATGGCTGACACACCGCTTTCGCGAGCAAGCCCGCTCCCACATTGGGTGTGTGTCTTGCGCAGTATTTGTGTTCACCGAACATCCCCTGTGGGAGTGAGCCTGCTCGCGATGGCGGTGCCTGTGTTTAATGCATGTTTAACGACTGTCAGTCGTTACTTGATGAAAGCTACAGCGCCTTGCGTCATTGCCTACGGGTACGCCAGAATCCGCCGGCTTGTGCGCCTTGGGGGTGGGTTTTATCGTTTGGCGGTCGCTGAGAAATTGGCGATCGGGTTTGGTAGCCCAGTATTCCCAGACGCATAGCGCCACGTTAAGCAGAACAGTTTTTCTCTGCTCAAAATGGCGGTCATGCGTAGGGCATCTTCGGATGCGCCGGGTTTCTGGGATTGACCGGTCTACCAACCTGCGTATGGCTGCCACCCTTCGTTTGGTAGCGAAGGATGACGGCTCCAAATGCTAATAACCCCAGGAGCTTTATCAATGAAAAAACCAACACCCAACCCACCCGAATCCAAATCAATTCCCGCCGCTGCCAACATCCGCTCCACCCCTCGCAAACCCTCCACCATGTTCATCGTCGATCCCGAACTCGATGCCGAAACCCTGCTCGCCCATGCCTGCGAATCGCTGGCCTCGGCCCATGTCATGACCATGGATCTGGCGGACCTTACCGAGGGTCCGGGGCTCAACACTTTGCTGGGAATTGCGCAGGTGATCATGCTGGGTGAATTGGCGGTGAACCGGGCGCTGGATCGACTGGACCCACCATAAATTTTCGCCACACCGCAAATCCCTGTGGGAGCGGGCTTGCTCGCGAAGAAGGAGTGTCAGTGCCGATGATGTTGGCTGACACACCGCCTTCGCGAGCAAGCCTCGCTCCTACAGGCCATGTACCGAGACCGGAACAGGGTTTGGTGCTTTACTCAATGCATTCCACCCCCCAGCGAGCCCGCCACCATGAACCGCAACGACCTGCGCCGCGTGGACATGAATCTGTTGGTGATTTTCGAGACGTTGATGTTCGAGAAGAACCTGACCCGCGCCGGGGAAAAGTTGTTTCTCGGCCAGCCCGCGGTCAGTGCCGCGCTGGCGCGGTTGCGCGATCTGTTCGATGACCCGCTGCTGGTACGCAACGGTCGGGGGCTGGAGCCGACGCAGCGGGCGCTGGCGATTCTCAAGGAACTGCAGCCGGCGATGGACACGATTTCCGGTGCGGTCAGCCGGGCCAAGGATTTCGACCCGTCCACCAGCCGCGATGTGTTTCGCATCGGGTTGTCCGACGATGCCGAATTCGGCCTGTTTCCGCCCCTGCTCAAACAATTGCGCGAAGAGGCGCAGAACGTGGTGATCGTGGTGCGGCGGGTGAACTTTCTGTCGATGTCGTCGATGCTCGGCACCGGGGAGATTTCCGTCGGTATCAGCTACACCACTGAACTGCCGGCCAATGCCAAGCGCAAGAAGCTGCGGGATTTGAGCGTGAAGATTCTGCGCGGGGATAAACGCCCAGGCACGCTGACTCTGGACGACTACTGCGATCGGCCCCACGCGCTGGTGTCGTTTTCCGGGGATTTGACCGGGGCCATCGACACCGACCTGGCCCGTATCGGCCGCTCGCGCCGGGTGGTGCTGGCAGTTCCGCAGTTCGCCGGCCTGCGCTCGCTGATCGCCGGCACCGACATGCTCGCCACCGTGCCGGACTACGCGGCCGAAGCGTTGATCGACGGCAGCCCTCTGCTGCGTGCCGACGATGCGCCGTTCGAGATAAACCTGTCCGAACTGTCCATGGTCTGGAACGGCGTCAACGATAACGATCCGGCAGAACGTTGGTTGCGCTCGCGAATTGCGGAGCACATGTCGGCTCCACCGTCGGGGCGTTCAGCGAATTGAAATGCGGATCGGTCTCGCGCATGTAGACCGGCAGATCGGTCATCGGCGGCATGGCCGGGATCTCGAAGTAGATCTGCACGATCCAGCCACGGTGATAGCTGGCGTGATTGACCACGTGCAGGAACATCGCGCCGGCGCTCATGGTGCCGCTTTCCCCGGAAACGAAGGTGAACCGCAGGGGCTTGTCCAGCGAGGCGTCGGTCTGTCGCTCCGCCCAGTCGACGTACCAGCGATCGACGGCCTTTTGCGCCTCACGCAGATCCGAAAGCACGGGATGGATCAGGTCGTGGGAGGTTTTGAAGTTGTGGCCCCGCCCTTCGAGATGGGCCTGCCAGATGCGGTCGACGACGTAGATGTGGTTCAGGGTGCCAATGATGGTGCCGAAAACGCCGGCGCGTTGTTTCTCGACCTCCCCCGCGGGTAACTGCGCCAGGTTGTCGAACAGGCGCCGATTGGCCCATGTTCGGTAGTCGGCGAGCATGTGGGCAGTGCGTACGTTGATCATCAGATGTCTCCGATGGCGAAGAGCGCATTTCCCAAGGATAGCGCTAACAGAGACGGGCGGTGCGGGGGCTGATTACCGGTCATCAGTTCACCCCGCCTCCTGTAGGAGCGAGCATGCTCGCGATGGAGGTACGGACAACGCGGGGTGTCAGACAGCCAACGTCATCGTTGACGACCATCGCGAGCGTGCTCGCTCCTACAGGGTCCGTGTTACTCGGTCGGCCAGCGCCAGGCAGCTGGTCAGCCCCGGCGATTCGATACCGAACAGGTTGATCAGCCCCGGCACTCCGTGCTCCGCCGGCCCATCGATACGGAAATCGGCAGCCGGCTCGCCCGGGCCGCTGATTTTCGGGCGGATACCGCTGTAGGCCGGTTGCAGACTGTTATCCGGCAACCCCGGCCAGTAGCGCCGGATCGCCGCATAAAAACCATCGGCCCGTGCCGGATCCACGCGGTAATCGATTCCCGAGACCCATTCCACATCCGGCCCGAACCGCGCCTGCCCGCCAAGGTCGAGGGTCATGTGCACGCCGAGCCCGGCGCTTTCCGGCGCCGGGTACACCAGATGGCGAAACGGCGCACGGCCGCTGAAGCTGAAATAGCTGCCCTTGCACAAATACGCGGTCGGCACATGCCGAGCAGAAAGGCCTTCAATGCGGCCAGCCACCTCGGGCGCCGACAACCCCGCACAATTGATCAGCTCGCGACAGGTCAGAGTCATGGGTTCGGTACCGCCCATCTGCAGTTCAAACCCCTGCTCGATGCAGCGCGCCGACAACAGCGGCGTATGAAACACCAGCGACGCGCCATGGGCCTCGGCATCGCCTTGCAGCGCCAGCATCAGCCCGTGGGAATCGACGATGCCGGTGGACGGCGACCACAGCGCAGCGACACAAGACAGCTGCGGCTCAAGCGCCCGCGCCTGCCCGGCATCCAGCCATTGCAGATCATCCACGCCATTTTGCCGCCCTTGCTCCAACAGCTTTCCCAGGGCCAGTTGCTGCGCTTCATCGGTGGCGACAATCAGCTTGCCCAGGCGCTGATGACTCACGCCGCGCTCGTCGCAGTAGGCGTAGAGGCGTTGCTTGCCCTCCACGCACAACTGCGCCTTGAGGCTGCCGCCGGGGTAGTAGATTCCGGCGTGGATCACTTCGGAGTTGCGCGAGCTGACCCCGACGCCGATGCCTTCGCCGGCTTCGACCACGATCACCTCGCGCCCGCTCATGGCCAAGGCTCTGGCCACCGCCAGCCCGACCACCCCGGCACCTACCACCACGCTATCGATATCGACGCTCACCGTCCCCGCTGCCATCAAACCAGTCCCCGCTCCCGATAGTCGATGAGGCTGGAGAATATCGCCAACAGGAAGGCCATGACCACGAAGAAGATCAGCACCAGGAAATACGAACCGGTGAACTGCACGATCAGGCCGATCAGGATCGGCACGATGACGCCGGCCATGTTGCCGCAGAAGTTCATGGTGCCGGCCAGCACGCCGGTCTTCGAGGTGCCGCCGAGGATCGACGGAATGCACCAGTACATGCCGCACCAGCGGATGAAGAACATTGCCACGCACAGCAGACCGATGGCCTGGCTGGCCTGCGAGGTGTAGGCGGTGCCGAGCATGCAGAGTGCCGCCACCAGCGCCGAGCCGCTGAACATGCTGCGCATCACCAGGTTCGGCGAGGCACCGGTGGATTTCCATTTGTCACCCAGGTAGCCGCCGACCAATTCACCGACGAAACCGCACATGAAGATCAGGAAGGTCGCGCCGCCCATGCCGGAAATGTTCAGGCCGTGGGTCTGGTGCAGGTAGCTTGGCATCCAGGTCAGCAGGCCGTAGAACACGCTGAGGATGCAGCAGTAGCCAGCGAACATCGCCAATACCGAACGGTCCCGCAGCAACTCCTTGAACGGGATGCTGGTGACTGCGCCGGCCTTGCTCACCGTGGCGTTGCCGGCGGTGATGTGCGCAAGCTCGGCGGCGTTGACGCCCGGGTGTTCGCTGGGATGGTTGCGGATGTATTTCCAGGCCAGAACCCCGGCGAGCATGGTGCCGACGCCGGCGATCACGAAGGCGATGCGCCAGGAGTCGAACCAGGCGATCAGCCCGGCAATGATGATCGCGCCGAAGGCACTGCCCAGCGGCGCACCGCCGTCGACCAGCACCGCGCCGCGTCCGCGTTCGTTGGGCGTCAGCCAAGCGCCGTTGAGCTTGGCGCCGGCCGGCATGATCGGCGACTCGGCAACGCCCAGGCCCATGCGGGTGATCAGCAGGGTGATCCAGTTGTACGCACCGGCGGCCAGCGCCTGGAACGCGCCCCAGGCCACGGTCGCCACCACGATCACGCGGCGGGTGTGGAAACGGTCCAGCAGCATGCCGCCGGGGATTTGCATCAACGCGTAGGACCAGAAAAACGCGCTGAGCATCAGGCCTTCGAGGGCTGGGGGGATCTGGAACTCTGTGGAGATCATCGGCAACGCCACCGACAGCGAGGCGCGGTCGATGTAGTTGATGGCGGTCAGCATCAGCATGATGAGGAAGATCCGCCAGCGTACGGTGGTGGCTCGTTCGGTTGCGGACGCGGCTGGGATGGCCAGGCTTTCGGCACTCGGATTGTTCATGGAGGGGCGCTCTTATTGTTGTGGAAACAAGCGGCCCCACTCTAATCACGGCTCCGGGTGCTGAATAATGATGGGATCTGATTGGGGGATTACTGGCAGTCATCCCCCGGGATTTGTGTTGAATTCAAGGGCCTCTTCGCGGGCAAGCCTCGCTCCTACAGGGGGCGATGGCGTATTCCATTA
>NZ_JBSVXG010000152.1:0-14120 GCF_054070595.1 Pseudomonas sp. SDO55104_S430
GCGTTGTGTCAGTCGACATTTGCATTACTGACCCACCGCTTTCGCGAGCAAGCCCGCTCCCACAGGGGATCTCCGCAATTTTCAGACTTTTACAAGGACCCACGATGGACCGCCTCGCCGCAATGGAAACCTTCGTCTACGTGGTGGAAACCGGCTCTTTTTCAGCCGCTGCCCGGCGCCTGAACATTGGCCAGCCCGCCGTGTCGAAAACCATCGCCCAGCTCGAATCGCGACTGTCGGTGCGCCTGTTGTTGCGTTCAACTCGGGGTCTCACGCCCACCGAAGCGGGACTGGCGTTTTTTGAACG
This sequence comes from Pseudomonas sp. SDO55104_S430, assembly GCF_054070595.1. Lineage (NCBI taxonomy): Bacteria > Pseudomonadati > Pseudomonadota > Gammaproteobacteria > Pseudomonadales > Pseudomonadaceae > Pseudomonas > Pseudomonas sp. SDO55104_S430. The sequence goes on from NZ_JBSVXG010000152.1 coordinate 308, forward strand.
GGCCAAGCGGGCAATCGAGGAAGCTGACGAGGCCGATAACGCGGCTCGGGGCTCGGCCAGCGGCCTGACCGGCAACCTGCGTGTCTGCACCGCCGTGACCTTCGGCCGGCTGCACATCGTTCCGCACCTGGGTCCGTTCCTGGAGCAGAACCCCGAATTGAACATCGACCTGATGCTCGACGATCGCAACGTCAACCTGGTGGAAGAAGGCGTCGACATCGCCCTGCGCATGGGAGCGCTCAGCGACTCCGGCCTCACCGCGCGCAAAATCGCCGAATGCCAGCGCGTGGTGCTGGGCACGCCGGCCTACTTCGAAAAACACGGCGAACCCACCTGCCCCGCCGACCTGAGCAAACACCCGGCCATCGTCTACAACCTTGGTGGCGGCGCACACTGGTCCTTCCGCAAAGACGGCGAGGAGCAATCGGTCATCATCAACGGCCGCATCCGCGTCAACGCCGCCGAAGGCCTGCGCGCAGCGGTCCTCTCCCATCAAGGCCTGACGATGGCCTCAGAGTGGATGTTCGCCCCGGAACTGGTCGACGGTTCGGTCAGGGCCGTGATGACCGATTGGACATTGCCGATCATGGACCTGTGGGCGTTGTTCCCTACGGGCAGGATGGCCAGCGCCAAGGCACGGGCGTTTGTGGAGTATGTGCAGGGGTTGTTGAGGTAGCGTTGAATCAAGATCAAAAGATCGCAGCCTTCGGCAGCGCCTACAGGATCGAGTACGGTCACTGTAGGAGTTGCCGTAGGCTGCAATCTTTTGCTTTTGACGCTAAAGCACACACCCATCAAACCCGACACTGACATTCTCCGGCAGCTCCCCCCGATGCTCCATCAGCCACGCATCCAGCGTATGCCCGACATGGGTCAGCACGGCCGACTTCGGTTGCAGCTCTTCGATGCATTGCAGGGCCAGGTTGAGGTCGTTGTGGTTGCGTGGGGCATGGGGTTGGGGGGGGATCGAGCAGTCGAGGACCAGCAGGTCCAGGGGTTGGCGTTGCAGGTGGGCGGTGGTGGCGGGTGGCAGGCCGACGGTGTCGGTCAGGTAGGCGATGCGGCGCCCTTCGCCTTGCAGCAGGTAACCGAGGGTCGGTTTGGAGTGCAGCAGCGGCAACGGGGTGACGTTCAGGGGGCCGAAGGTGCGGGTTTCGAAGGGCTCGAACGGTTGGCTGAAATCCAGGATGCCCGGGTGTTTGTAGAGGTCGGCCAGACCTTCCGGATCCACCGGGCCGTGGACGGGGATGGTCAGGCCCTGGCCCCAGCGCAGGTGCAGCAAACCCTGGGCATGATCGGCGTGGTAGTGGGTCTGGAAGATGCCGTTGAAACTGCGCGGCGGGAAGCGTTCGGTGAGGTCCGGCAGGCCGCTGTCGATCAGCCAGCGCTGCTCGCCGCATTCGATCAATGCGCAGCAGGGTCGTCGTCGCCAACGTTCATCGTTGCGCGCCCGCACGCAGGCCTGACATTCGCAACCATAGACCGGCACCTGTCGGGCATCGCCGGTGCCCAGCAGCGTCAGGCGCACAGGGGCGGCTCGTCGATGCAGGCCAGCAGGGCTTCGACGGTGCCTTCCAGCGGTCCGGAGTTGTCGAGCCGAAGCACGTCCGGATACTCCGCCAGCAAACGCTCGCCGAAACGCTGGTTACGCGCCAGCCGCTGTTCGATCTCGACCTCCGACTCCCGCCCTCGCGCCAGCAACCGCTGGCGCAACACCGTCTGATCGACGGTCAACAGCACCACTCGCGCCTGCGGATAGCGCTGACGGGCCTGGGGCAGATACCCGCGCGATCCATTGACCAGCACGTCCTCCCCCGCCGCCAGCCAATCGTCGATCTCCCGCGTGATGCCATAGGCCAGCCCGTTAGCCTGCCAGCTCATGGCAAACTCGCCCTGAGCCTGCATCTCGGTGAACTGCTGCATGCTCACGCCCAGCGCCGCCTCGCCCACCGCTTCCGCCGAGCGGGTGATGACGCGCCGCACGATGCGGCAGCCACGTTCGGCCAGTCGCGTTCGTGCGGCATCCAGCAGGCTGTCCTTGCCCGAACCTGAAGGCCCGATGAGATAGATCAACCTGCCTGACATCAAAACACCCTCTTCGCTTGTCGCCATACTTGCTGGACCACCGGCAGACCGTCCTGACTGCGAGCCTGCACCAGATCGGCACGCAACCCCTGGGCGATCTGCCCGCGATCGTTCAACCCGGCGGCGCTGGCTGGGGCCAGGCTGACCATGCGCATGGCCTGGGCCAGATCGATGCTTTCGCTCTGCGCCGCCAGGGTAAACGCCGCTTGCAGCAGGCTGGCCGGATAATAATCGCTGGACAGAATATCCAGCAGCCCTTGCTCCGCCAGCTCGGCGGCCGCCACGTTACCCGAGTGCGATCCGCCGCGCACGATGTTCGGCGCGCCCATCAACACTTTCATGTTGCGCTCCTTGCAGCCGCGCGCCGCTTCTACCGTGGTCGGGAACTCGGCGATGGTCAAGCCGTAGCGTGCCGACTCCTCGACGTGGGCCAGGGTCGCGTCGTCGTGGCTGGCCACCGACAAACCGCGAGACAGACAATGCTCGACGATCGCCGCGCGATAACGGTCGCTGTACTGGCGGGAGTTGGCCATCTGCAGCGTGATGAATTCGTCCATCTGCGTCGTGGTCAGGTGGTATTTGCCCATGTAGTACTCACGGTACTTGGACTCCAGCACAAATTGGCGCTGACCCGGCGAATGGTCCATCACCGACACCAGTTGCACCAGCGGGTTCTCCACCAGATCGCGGAACACGCTCAAGGTGTCCGGATGGCACAGCTCACAGCGCAAGTGCAGGCGGTGCTCGGCGCGGGTCAGGCCGGCCTCGGAGGCGCTGGAGATCGCTTCGAGCATCGCCGGCAGTTTCTGCATGCGATTGCCCTTGGGATTCACGTCGCCGATGGACACCGCGTCGAACACTGTGGTGATGCCCGCCGCGATGATCTGCGCATCGTGGCTGAGCACCGCCGGACGCGACGGCCAGTCCACGCCGGGACGCGGCGTCATGTGTTTTTCCAGGTTGTCGGTGTGCAACTCCACCAGGCCCGGCAGCAGGAAATCGCCATTGAGGTCCTGGGCCTGGGGCAAGCGGCTCGGGCCTTCGGCAACCTCGGCGATCAAGCCGTCGCGCAGCAGCACGGTGCCGTAGAACACGCGGTCAGCGGTGACCAGTTGGGCATTGCTGAGGATCTGTTCAACGGGCATCGGCGTATTCCTTCTGGCTGGCAGCGGCGGCGGTAATGTCGAGTTGGCTCATGTCGAGATGGCGATCGGCGACCGCCTCGCGGGCGATGCGGTCGTGGAAGATGCCGATCAGCGCGGCACCGGCTTGCTTGGCTTCGTTCATCAGTTCCAGCACCACCTGGCGGTTGCTGTCGTCGAGCGACGCCGTCGGTTCGTCGAGCAACATCACAGGCCAGGCCACCATGAAGCCGCGAGCGATGTTGACCCGCTGCTGCTCGCCACCGGAGAAGGTGCCGGGCGCCAGTTGCCACAAACGCTGCGGAATGTTCAGACGGGTGAGCAGCAGTTCGGCGCGCGATTGCGCCAGCTGTTTCGACCAGCCACGGGCCAGCGCCGGCTCCATCACCACGTCCAGGCAGGCGACACGCGGGATCACCCGCAGGAACTGGCTGACATAACCCAGAGTGCGCTGACGCACCTGCAGAATGTCCCGGGGCTCGGCGCCCACCAGCTCCAGCCACTGACTATCGTGCTGCACGCGAATACTGCCGCCGGCCGGCAGGTAGTTGCCGTACAGGGTGCGCAGCAAAGTGCTTTTACCGGCGCCGGATTGGCCGTGCAGCACCAGGCATTCGCCGCCCGCCACGCTGAAATCCACCCCGCGCAACACGTTGAGGACCACGCCGTTCTGCTGGTGCAGGGTGAAGGTTTTCGAGAGGTCACGGACCTCGATCAAGGTATTCATCGCTCGGTTTCCACAGTTGGACGGGGCTTCACGGCTGCAACACCGAAGACACCAGCAGTTGCGAATAAGGGTGCTGCGGATCGTCGAGGATCTGGTCGGTCAGACCGGTCTCCACCACCCGCGAGCGACGCATCACCATCAGCCGATCGGCCAGCAGCCGCGCCACCGCCAGATCGTGGGTGACGATCACCACCGCCAGGTCCAGCTCACGCACCAGGCCGCGCAGCAGGTCGAGCAGGCGCGCCTGCACCGACACATCGAGGCCGCCGGTCGGTTCGTCCATGAACACCAGGCGCGGGCTCGACACCAGGTTGCGAGCGATTTGCAGGCGCTGCTGCATGCCGCCTGAAAAGGTCCGGGGCAGATCGTCGATGCGCTGCGGGTCGATCTCCACCTGGTTCAGCCAGTCCAGGCCCGCCCCGCGCAGTTGTTGGTAGTTGCGAACGCCCTGGGCCATCAGTCGCTCGCCGATGTTGGCGCCGGCCGACACGCCCATGCGCAGGCCGTCTCGCGGGTTCTGTTCGACAAAACCCCACTCGGTGCGCAGCAAGGTGCGGCGCTCGGCTTCGCTGGCGCTGTACAGGTCGAGCCACTGGCCCTGTTTGTCGCGATATCCGACGATCCCACGCTGAGGCGGCAACCGCCCGCTGAGCAGTGACAGCAGGGTCGACTTGCCCGATCCGGACTCGCCGACGATCCCCAGCACTTCGCCGGGATACAGGTCGAAACTGACGTCCTGGCAGCCCTTTTCCGGCCCGTACAGCAGCGACAGGTCACGCACTTGCAGCAAGGGCTCGGTGGACACGGACAGATCTTTTTTCAGCGCCTGGTTCATTGGCCCTGCTCCTGCTGGCTGACGCGCTGGGCGCAGTAATAGGTGTCGGAACAGACGAAGCGCTGGGTGCCGGCGTCGTCGATGATCAGCTCGTCGAGGAACGAGTCGTGGCTGCCACAGATGGCGCAGTTCTCTTCCCACTTCTGCGCTTCGAAGGGGTGATCCTCGAAGTCGAGGCTGGTGACGCGGGTGTACGGCGGCACCGCGTACAGACGCTTCTCGCGGCCGGCGCCGAACAGCATCAGCGCCGGGCTCATGTCGAGCTTCGGGTTGTCGAATTTCGGAATCGGCGACGGGTCCATCACGTAACGCTCGTCGACCATCACCGGGTAGGCATAGGCGGTCGCGATATGCCCGAAGGTGGCGATGTCCTCGTAGAGCTTGACGTGCATCACCCCGTAATCGTTGAGCGCGTGCATGGTCCGGGTCTCGGTTTCCGAGGGTTCGATAAAGCGCAGCGGCTCGGGAATCGGCACCTGATAGACCATGATCTGATCGGCGTGCAGCGCGGTTTCCGGGATGCGGTGACGGGTCTGGATCACGGTCGCTTCCGGCGTCGCTTCGGTGGTGGCTACACCGGCGGTGCGAGCGAAGAAGCGGCGGATCGACACGGCGTTGGTGGTGTCGTCCGCGCCTTGGTCGATCACCTTGAGCACGTCATCGTCGCCGAGAATCGCCGCGGTCAGTTGCATGCCGCCGGTGCCCCAACCGTAGGGCAGCGGCATCTCGCGGCCACCGAACGGCACCTGATAACCGGGGATCGCCACCGCCTTGAGCAAGGCGCGGCGGATCATGCGTTTGGTCTGTTCATCGAGGTAGGCGAAGTTGTACGCGGCGTCGCGGGCCGGCACCTGGCTCAGGTCATTCATGGCTTTGCCCCTCGGCAGGCTTGCGCAGTTTGCGGATCAGTTCCAGTTCGGCCTGGAAGTCCACGTAGTGAGGTAACTTGAGGTGCGAGACGAAGCCCGACGCCTCGACGTTGTCGCAGTGCATCAGCACGAATTCTTCCTGCTGCGCCGGGGACACGATCTCTTCGTTGTATTCCTTGGCCCGTAGCGCGCGGTCGACCAGGGCCATGCCCATGGCCTTGCGTTCGGCATGTCCGAAGGCCAGGCCGTAGCCACGGGTGAACTGCGCAAGCTCCGTGGCGGAACCGACGAACTGGTTGACCATTTCACATTCGGTCACTTCGATGCTGCCCAAACAGACCGGGAAGCCCAGCTCTTCGGGATCGATCCAGACCTCGACGTCGCCGATGCGGATTTCCCCGGCGAACGGGTGGTTGCGGCCGTAACCGCGCTGGGTCGAATACCCCAGCGCCAGCAGGAAACCTTCATCGCCACGGGCCAGGGCCTGCAGGCGTTCGGCGCGGCTGGCGGGCAACTCCAGCGGGTCGCGGGTGATGTCGGCCACGGTGGCGCCGTTGTCCGATTCGGTCTTGATCAAACCTTCCTGCGCCAGCAGGCCGAGCACTCGCGGGCAGTCTTCGACGCGGCTGTTCTCGGTGGCTTGCGGCCCCGGGTACTCGCCTTCGGCCAGCAGCGCGAAGTCGAGCAGGCGATGGGTGTAGTCGAAGGTCGGGCCCAGCAATTGCCCGCCGGGCAGGTCCTTGAACGTGGCGGAGATACGGCGGCTGAGCTGCATCTTCGCGGTGTCGATCGGCAGGCTCGGGCTGAAGCGCGGCAACGTGGTGCGATAGGCGCGCAGCAGGAAGATCGCCTCAACCAAGTCACCGGCCGCTTGCTTGATCGCCAGCGCCGCGAGCTCTTCGTCGAACAGCGAGCCTTCGCTCATCACCCGTGCTACCGCCAGCGGCAGTTGCTGACGGATCTGCTCGACGCTCAGCTCGCTGACCGAGGTATCGCCCCGGCGTTTTTTCGCCAGCAGACGGTGGGCATTGTCGATGGCCTGTTCGCCACCCTTGACGGCTACGTACATCAGGCACGCTCCTGTGTGATGCGAGTGCTGCGGGGCAGGCCGATCAGGTCATGGCCGGCGGTGAAAAACAGGTCCAGTCCACGGGGGAATTCGTTGCGTCTTTCCCGCTCGCTCCAGAAAGCCTTGGTGACGGGCAACGCTACGTGATGCTCGGTTTCGATCCCCGGTCCCTGCCAGGCCAGCCCTGCCCCGCCATCGAGGCTCGGCAGCTGGATCAGCAAGGTGCAGGACTGGTCCGGGTAGCGGTCGTTACCGTGATCGAAGCCGTCGAGGTCCAGCAGGTCGTCGGCACTGAGTAAGGCAAAGCGCGCGGCTTCACGGTCGGTTGTCAGCGGGCAACCGCAGTGGAACGACAGGTTGGCGTGGATCAGCGGTGTGTCGAACGACGGCGCCAGCCACAGCGGCGTGTCCACATCCAGCATTGCCAGGCACAGCGCATAAGTCGCTGGCGCCAGGCCGTCGAGACTCGGCGAGGCTTGGAGGGTCTGGATTACACCGGGGCCGGCCAGCGCTTTGAGCGCGGCGCGAAACCCGCGCTGAGAATCCAGCACCGGATCGGCGAAGGCCGGTTGCAACAGCTGTGCGCTCATCAGTTTTCTCCTCGCACGAGGGTGAAGAATTCGACTTTGGTGGCGGCAGTGTCCGCCTCTTTCTGCGCCCGGCGTTCGGCCTGGGCGTTGGCCAGCGGGGTGATGACCTGATCGAGCCAATGGCGCTGCTGCGAACCTTGCAGATGCGCGTCGGCCAAGGCGGCCAGTTCGGCATGGACCTTGTCGCGACCGGCCAGATAGCTGTAGCCGGTGCGGCCGTCGGCCAGGCGCACCACGCAACGGGTCACGCTCATTTCGCCGACGTTGAATGGCGCACCGTTGCCGCCCATGCGGCCACGGACCAGGGTCATGCCGATTTCCGGGGCGCGGATCAGCTGGTACTCGACGTCGCGCAAGGCGGCTTCGTGGGGCAGCAATTCATTGCGGCGGGCGCGGGCCAGCACGCCGATCCAGTGCTGGCGTTCGGCTTGAGGAACAGGGTTTTGCATCGGGTTCTCCATCAGGTGACGACCTGGTACTGGAAGCGATCGGAACGGCTGGTGGACTGGGCCAGCTCCACCGCGCGGCCATCGCGATCGCGGGAAAGGGTGAACACACTCAGGGCTGGCAAATGCCGCGGCATCATCAGCAGCGCGGCTTCTTCGCGGTTGGGCAAACGGGCGCCGATCAGACTTTGGGTACGGGTCAGCGGCAGATCGCGTTCGCTCAGGTACTGGCGCAAGGAGCCGCCGGTGTAGTCCGCCAGCAGGGCCGCATGGCTGGCGCAGTAGCGATGACGGATCAGGCTGACCGGCTGGCCGTCGAGCTTGCGCAAGGTCTGCAATTCGATCATCGGCGCCATCTCGGCGATGCCCAGGTGCTGCGCTTCTTCACGGCTGGCAAAGCAGTAGCGGCGCTTGAGCAGGACCGCCTCAACCCCAAGGCCCTGGGCCGACAACGACTGGCTGTAGGCACTGTCGGCGGCCATCGGGTAAATCAGCGGGCGCTCCAGCACTTGCGTGCCCTTGCCCTGGCGCCGCAACAGGCTGCCTTCGAACACCAGCTCATCGATGGCGCGGCGCAGGGTGTGGCGGTTGACGCCAAAGCGTTCGGCCAGTTGCACTTCGGCCGGCAGGAAATCCCCGGCGCTGAAGCTGGCCAACTCGCGACGCAGGATGTCGGCGAGTTCGCGGTACACCGGCTCATCTTGTCTAGACAACTGCATGCTTTAAAAAAAGCGCCCGTGGGCACCCCTCCGAAAAATCAGATGAACTGCTTGCGCAGGCGTTGCGAGAAGATGTCGATCAGGCTCACGACGACGATGATCACCATCAGCACGGCGCAGGTTTGAACGAACTGGAAGGCGCGGATGTTTTCCCAGAGGATCACCCCGATACCGCCGGCACCGACCATCCCCACCACCGTCGCCGAGCGCACGTTGGCCTCGAAGCGATACAGCGCGTAGGACACCCACAACGGCATCACTTGCGGGATCACGCCGTAGATCACTTCCTGCAAGGCGCTGGCACCGGTGGCGCGAACCCCTTCGACCGGGCCTGGATCAATCGCTTCCACGGCTTCGGCGAACAGCTTGGCCAGCACACCGGTGGTGCTGATCCACAACGCCAGGACACCGGCGAATGGGCCAAGACCGACGGCCACCACGAACAACATGGCGAAGACCATTTCGTTGATCGAACGGAAGGCATCCATCACCCGGCGTAGCGGCTGGTGGATCCACCAGGGGGTGATGTTTTCCGAGCAGAGAATGCCCAGCGGCACCGAGCAGACAATCGCCAGCACCGTGCCCCAGAGGGCGATTTGTACGGTGATGAGCATTTCCTTGAGGTAGGCGCGCCATTCATGGAAATCAGGCGGGAAAAAGTCCGCGGCGAACGTCGCCATATTTCCCGAGTCGCGGTACAGCGCCATCGGATTCATCTCGGCGCCGTGCCAGGCCCAGGCCAGCAGGACCAGGAACAGGCCCCAACCGGCGTATTGCGGCCAGGTGCGCTTGCCGACAGCTTCAGCGTGCAGAGTGGTCATGAGTACCTCGAAGTGTTTCCTGAACCTGTAGGAGCGAGCACGCTCGCGATGGTGGTCAACGATGACGCTGGCCGACTGATACCCCGCGGCGTTCTCGGGTTCATCGCGAGCGTGCTCGCTCCTACAGGAGAGGGGTCGGACTTAGCCGTTAGCGGCAGTCTTCGGTTCCAGTTCGCTGATGCGCTGTTGCAGCTTGGCCAGGTCGGCGTCGATATCAGCCAGCTTCTTGGCTTTGTCTGCAGCGTCGAGCTTGGTGTCGGCGCTGATCGTGGTGCGCTGCTTGAACAGCTCAAGCTGGCGGATCGGCAGCAACTGGTCGTCGCTGGACTTGAGGAACTTGCCCAACTGCATCCCCGCCAACACCGCTTTCTCGGAATCGGTATTGCCGTAGCTGAAGATGAAATCGCGGATCTTCTGCTTCTCGCTGTCGCCCAAGGCCTTGCTCCACACCAGCGGGTCGGCCGGGATCAGCGGCGATTTCCAGATCACCTTGAGCATGGCCGCCTTGTCCGGCTGGGTGACTTCGAGGCGATCCCAGCTTTCGGTGTTGAACGTCGCCACGTCCAGTTGACCCTTGGCCACGCTCAGGGCGTTGACCTCGTGGCTGGAGTTCAGGGTGCGCTTGAACGCAGTGGCCGCATCGACGTGGTTCTTGGCGAACACGTAGTAGCCCGGCACCAAGTAGCCCGAGGTGGAGTTTGGATCGCCGTTACCGAAGGTCAGGGTCTTGGCGTTTTTCAGCATGTCGTCAACGGAGTTGATCGGGCTGTCCTTGCGCGCGATCAGCACGCTCCAGTAGCCGGCGGCGCCACTGGCGGCAGCGGTCTGGGCGAAGATTTCGCCGTTGGAACGGTCCACCGCCTCGATGGCGGCCTTGTTGCCCAGCCAGGCCACGTCGACCTTGTTGAAGCGCATGCCCTGGATCAGGCCGGCATAGTCGGAGGCGAAGGTGGCGTTGACCTTCAGCCCGGTTTTCTTCTGCATGTCATCGAGGAACGGCTGCCAGATGCTCTTGAGGTTCTGCGACGACTCGGTGGACATGATGCCGAAGTTGATGGCTTTTTCTTCAGCCTGGGCGGTGCCCAGTACACAGCTTGCAACCAGGGTTGCACTCGCAAGAACGCGACCGATACGGTTCAACATGGAAAGGTTTCCTGAGGGTGTACGGTTTGGGAATTGGGGAAAGGCTTATGCGCGCGCCATGACCAGCCGGGGGAGTGCTTCGGCGGGGCGGATCTGGTCGGAGCACATCAAACTGGTGTCGATGTCGGCACCGTACAAATCGTTGAGGAACTGGCTGTTCAGCTCGGCGGCGCGGCCGTCGAAATGAATGCGCCCGCCCTTGAGGGCCACGGCGCGCGGGCAATAGCGGGTGGCGTAGTCCACTTGATGCAGGGTCACGACCACTGTCTTGCCGTCGCGGCGATTGATGTCGGCGAGGATTTCCATGACCTTGCGCGCCGACTCGGGGTCGAGCGAGGCAATCGGTTCATCGGCCAGAATCACTTCGGCCCGCTGGGTCAACGCCCGGGCAATCGCCACGCGTTGTTGCTGACCGCCGGACAGGGTCGAGGCACGTTGCGCCGCCAGATCGGCCAGGCCGACGCGATCAAGGGACTCCAGGGCGAACTGTTTTTCCTCGGCATTGAACAGGCTGAGGTTGCCGCGCCAGCGCGGCATGCGCCCCAGGCAACCGAGCAGCACGTTGTCGAGCACACTCAGGCGATTGACCAGGTTGAACTGCTGGAAGATGTAGCCGATGTCGGCACGCAGGCGCCGCACCTTGCCATTGAGCCGTCCACTGGCCTGCACTTCCCGCCCCAGCACCTTGACGCTGCCGCCGTTGTTGCGATCGCAACAGGCCAGGCCCGCCAGATGGCGCAACAGGGTGGATTTGCCGGAGCCGGAAGCGCCAATCAGCGCGACCATCTCACCGGCCGCGATGGTCAGTTCGAGGTCAACCAGTGCGGTTTTACGCGCAAAGGTCTTGTTCAGATGATTGACGTGGATAGCTGCGTTCATGGGCTTCTCTGTCTTGTTGAACAGCCGTCCATGGCCGCATTTGAGTTCAACAGACTTTAGGCACGGGCTGTGTCAGCCCTATGACTCGCACATGTCGCTGGATTAACTATTTGATGAAGGTTTTGTGAAAGGTTGAGATGGCCAAACGCCCATGAAGGGATCGTGTTCAATCCGCCATGCGGGCGCGCAGGCGCGGGGTGGCGAAGTCGAGGAAGGCGCGCAGCTTCAGAGGTAATGGGGTTTGCCCCTTGTGCACCAGGCTGATGGGCAGGGGCGAGGATTCGAAGGGTTCGAGAATCACCTGCAGGGCGTTCTGGCTCAAGGCGTCAGCCACTTGATAGGACAACACCCGAATTACCCCCACCCCAAGCTTCGCCGCGTCGATGGCCGCTTCCGCCGTATTGACCGCAAATCGCGAATGAACGCGCACGGACGTCTGTGATTTGCCCGCCTCGAATACCCAGGCGCCAACAGACTCCAGCACTTCGAACGTAATACACGCGTGTTCACTCAAATCCGCCGGTGTGACAGGTACACCATGAGTCGCCAGATATTCAGAACTTGCACAGACCACCCTGCGCACCTCCCCCACTTTTGTCGCCATGAGCGAACTGTCGGGTAATTCACCGATGCGCACCGCAGCGTCACAGTTCTCTTCCATCAGATGCACCACACGGTCGGTAAGCATCAGGTTGATCTCGATCTCGGGATAGTGCGCGAGAAACTCGGCCACCACCGGCACCAGATGCAGACGCCCGAACACCACTGGAGCAGTCACCACCAATTGCCCCTTTGGCGAAGCGTATTCACCGGTCGCCGCACGTTCGGCTTCGCCAATGTCTTCAAGAATCCGCCGGCACGCCGCCACGTAGGACGCGCCGGCTTCGGTCAGCGACAGTTGCCTCGTAGTGCGGTGCAGCAAGCGGGTGTTCAGGTGCGACTCCAACTCCGCCACCTTGCGGCTAACGGTGGCCAACGGCATGCCGAGATAACGCGCGGCGCCCGACAGACTGCCGGCATCGACCACCGCAATCAGCACAGACATCGAATCAAGACGGTTCATGGCGCCCTATCAAATTATGGAAGGATGATTCCCGATCCTAGGGGATTATCCAGTTTCACGCGAGTGCGTACTTTGGACACTCATCTCCCGCGCGCGATATCCCGTCGCACTGCCGGAAGCCAACCTCAAGGAGAGTGCCGTGAGCGCCCTGCCCTTATCGTCCGAAAGCACCGCAGCGCCTGCGCTGGCGTCACGCGGCAAGATCATCATGATGGCGATCATCGCCGGCGCGGTGATCACCAACATCTACTGCACCCAGCCGATTTTGCCGTTGATTGCCGCGGATCTTGGGCTGGACCTGACCACGGTCGACCTGGTGGCCGGCGCTGCGCTGCTGGGTTTCGCTACCGGGTTGGCCCTGCTTCTGCCGATGGGCGACCGATTTGACCGGCGCAAACTGGTATTGGGGCAAATCGCCCTGGCGTTCTGCTTTGCCATTGCGGCGGCCATCTCGCCCAGCGTCGGCACCCTGATCGCCGCCTCGTTCGGCCTCGGCATCGTCAGTTGCGTGCCGCAACAGCTGGTGCCCTTCGCCGCCGTCATGTCCAAACCCAGCGAGCGCGGACGCAACGTCGGCACGGTAGTCAGCGGGATCATGGTCGGCATTCTGCTCGGGCGCACCATCGCCGGCGTGGTGGGTGAAACCTGGGGCTGGCGTGCGGTGTATGGCGTGGAAGCGGCGTTCATGATTCCGGTGTGGATTGCTGCGGCGTCGTTGCTGCCCCAAGGCGTGCCCAGCACCAACCTGTCCTACCCGCGCCTGCTCGCTTCGCTGTGGCCGCTGATGCGCGACAACGCACCGATTCGTCAGTCGATGATCGTCCAGGCGCTGCTGTGGGCCTGCTTCAATGCGTTTTGGGTGAACCTGGCGGCATTGCTGGCCAACGGGCCTTTCCAGTTGGGCAGTGCCTGGGCCGGGGGCTTCGGGATTATCGGCGCGGCGGGTGCGCTTGCGGCCTCCCTCGGTGGTCGGGCAACAGACCGGTTGGGTTCACGCAGTGTGATCGGCGCCAGCATCGGCATTGTCACTCTGGCCTACCTGCTGCTGGCCGGTGCGCAGACTTCGCTGGCGTTACTGGTGCTCGGGGTGATCGTGCTGGATATCGGCGTGCAGTCGGGGCTGGTGTCGAATCAGACCCGTGCGTTTGCGGTCGATCCGAAGGCGCAGGGGCGGATCAACAGCCTTTACATGACGGCGACGTTTTTTGGCGGGGCGGTGGGGGCTGCGGTCAGCGGGTGGTTGATGACGCGGTATGGTTGGTCGGGGATTGTGGTGTTGGGTGTTGCGCTTGGGTTGTTGGCCCTGTTGATCCATTGGATCGGCAGACCACGCAAGACCGCCTGACCATAAACCTGTAGGAGCGAGCACGCTCGCGATGGTCGTGAACGATAACGCGGGGAATCTGATGCCCAGCGGCGTTCTTG
>NZ_JBSVXG010000153.1:0-14037 GCF_054070595.1 Pseudomonas sp. SDO55104_S430
CTTGCGATTTTCGGGTACATCCACAAATCCTGTAGGAGCGAGGCTTGCCCGCGAATGCTTCACCCCGATCCAAAGCCGGAAATCCCCCGAAATTTAATCCCTTCTTAACCCGCCTGGCGTCTTCTCCCTCGATACCCCGCGACATGCCTCAGGCTCTCCAAGAGCGGGAGCAGCGTGTAGACTGGCGGGCAATCGATATCTTGAAGGGAAACGCGATGAGCGAGGAAACACTGCGGTTGAGCCGTGAACGGCGCTATCTGGTATTGCTGGGCATCATCTGCCTGGCGCTGATCGGCGGCGCGCTGTACATGCAAATCGTCCTCGGCGAGGCGCCATGCCCGCTGTGCATCCTGCAACGCTACGCCTTGCTGCTGATCGCCATCTTCGCCTTCATCGGCGCCGCGATGAGCAGCCGTCGCAGCATCACGACCTTCGAAACCCTGGTGGTGATCTGCGCGCTGGCAGGCGTCGGTGTGGCCGGGCATCACGTGTACACCCAGTTCTATCCTGCGGTGAGCTGCGGCATCGATGTGCTGCAGCCGATCGTCGATGACCTGCCGCTGGCCAAGATCTTCCCGCTGGGCTTCCAGGTCGATGGTTTCTGCTCTACGCCGTACCCGCCGATCCTCGGTTTGTCCCTGGCACAGTGGGCGCTGGTGGCCTTCGTGCTGGTGGTGATTCTGGTGCCGTTGCTCACGATGCGTAACCGCAAAAACCTGCGCTGAGGTCGTCGACGGGCAACGTCGCGTCGCTTTGAAAAAACGCCCCGGTCCTGGAAAAAGGACCGGGGCGTTTTTCGTTTTCAGAGACAGGATGAAAAGTTCGTGACATGAGGCAATTCGGGGTGCGGCAACTGTGCGACATGTTGTCACATCTTTTGTGTCACACCGGCTTTCGAGCGGGCGGATTGGTGCGCGAGCGCGGGACGAAATTGGCCCGCTTTTCTGCTTGGCTACTTCGCTGCCATCAGGCTCGAGCAGGCAGTTTTAACAGGCTTTGGCGATTTGCCAGAGCCCCCGCCATATGGGGCTCTGACGCTATCACGCACAGCGATCGGGCACTCGATACTGTCTGAAATGCGGGTAGGTAGACCTACTTATTTTGGTGTTTTTGTTGAGAATCAATTTCTATAACATGCCGCACTTTTACGGGTTTCGTGAAGCATTGTTGCGACTCGGGATATAAATTATTTCGGGATGAGACATGGTTTAAAAAAGTCGAAATACCTACAATCGCCCGCACTGAATCCCCGGCGCTGCTCACCCTCACCAGGTCTTTGAGCAGGGAAGGGTGTCGAAGGGGCCGGTTGGCTTCATGAGACTCCCAGGTGTCGGTGCTGCAACCATCCGCACCAAATGGAATTGGTCTGTAACAAGGCCTTTGACCACGAATCGAATAAGAACTCAACGCTAGCCCAGGATTTGTCGAAACGCGTCTGACGCACGACGGGCCAGCCCTTATTCAATCCAAGAAAAAATGCCAACCCTTGGCAGGGTGAAGTGTTGGCGATCAAAACCCAACTGCATGGCGCAAGCTGCTTTAGAGGTCGTGAGATGATTAAAAACAGGTACCCCAGACTACTAGGCTTATTGCCCCTGATCGGCATGTTGTTGCTGTCAGGCTGCAACATGACCTTGCTCAACCCCAAGGGCCAGGTCGGTCTGGATGAGCGAAACCTGATCATCACCGCAACGCTGCTGATGCTGTTGGTCGTGATTCCGGTGATCGTGATGACTTTCCTGTTCGCCTGGAAATATCGCGCCTCCAACACCAGCGCCACCTACACGCCGAAGTGGAACCACTCCACCAAGATCGAGATCGCGGTGTGGGCTGTGCCAATCATGATCATCATTGCCCTGGGTTACGTGACCTACAAGTCGACCCACGCCCTGGATCCGTACAAGCCGCTGGAATCCGACGTCAAGCCTGTGACCATCGAAGTGGTCGCGCTGGACTGGAAATGGCTGTTCATCTACCCGGAACAAGGCATCGCCACGGTCAACAAGATCGTGTTCCCGGCGCACACCCCGATCAACTTCCGTATCACCTCTGACGCTGTGATGAACTCGTTCTTCATCCCTGCGCTGGGCGGCCAGATCTACGCGATGGCGGGCATGCAGACCAAGCTGCACCTGATCGCCAACGAAAACGCTGAAATGGACGGTATCTCCGCCAACTACAGCGGCGCGGGTTTCACCGGAATGAAATTCAAAGCGATCGCAACTTCTCAGGAAGATTTCGACGCCTGGGTCAGCGAAGTCAAGAAGTCGCCTAAGCAGCTCGAATCAGCTGAGTACGCAGCCCTTGCCAAGCAGAGCCAGAACAACCCAGTCGAGCTCTACTCCTCGGTTACGCCGAACCTGTTCCAGACCATCGTCGACAAGTACGAAGGCATGAAACCAGGTCCGAAAGTGAAGCACGAGAAGAAAGAGAAAGAAGTGGCCGCTACGGACATGAACTCGCATTCAGCTGCCGGGGCAGAGGAGTAAACGATGTTTGGTAAATTAAGTTGGGAAGCAGTTCCTTTCCACGAGCCGATCGTGATGGTGACCATCGCCATGATCGCGCTCGGCGGTGTGGCACTGTTCGCGGGTATCACCTACTTCAAGAAGTGGACCTACCTCTGGACCGAGTGGCTGACTTCGGTCGACCACAAGAAAATCGGCGTGATGTACATCATCGTCGCCATGGTCATGCTGCTGCGCGGCTTCGCCGACGCCATCATGATGCGTACCCAGCTGGCCATGGCCACCGAGGGTTCGCCTGGCTACCTGCCACCTGAACACTATGACCAGATCTTCACCGCTCACGGTGTGATCATGATCATCTTCATGGCGATGCCATTCTTCACCGGCCTGATGAACCTTGCAGTGCCGCTGCAGATCGGCGCGCGTGACGTTGCCTTCCCGTTCCTGAACTCCCTGAGCTTCTGGCTGCTGGTTTCCGGCGTAGTGCTGATCAACCTGTCCCTGGGCGTCGGCGAATTCGCCAAGACCGGTTGGGTTGCCTATCCGCCGCTGTCGGGCCTGCAATACAGCCCTGGCGTGGGGATGGATTACTACATCTGGGCGCTACAGCTATCGGGCCTGGGTACGACGCTGACGGGGGTCAACTTCCTGGCCACCGTTCTGAAAATGCGTACCCCTGGCATGAAGCTGATGGACATGCCTATCTTCACCTGGACCTGCACCTGGGCAAACGTTCTGATCGTGGCTTCGTTCCCGATCCTGACCGCTACCCTGGCACTGCTGACGCTTGACCGTTACATGGATTTCCACATTTTCACCAACGAACTTGGTGGCAATCCGATGATGTACGTCAACCTGTTCTGGGCCTGGGGTCACCCTGAGGTTTACATCCTGATCCTGCCGGCATTCGGCATTTTCTCGGAAGTGATCTCGACCTTCACCGGCAAGAAACTGTTCGGCCACCACTCCATGATCTACGCATCGGGCGCAATCTCGATCCTGGGCTTCATGGTTTGGCTGCACCACTTCTTCACCATGGGTTCGGGTGCCAGCGTCAACGCCTTCTTCGGTCTGGCGACGATGCTGATTTCCATCCCGACGGGTGTGAAGCTATTTAACTGGCTGTTCACCATTTACCAGGGCCGTCTGCGCTTCACCAGCCAGGTTCTGTGGACCCTGGGCTTCATGGTGACCTTCGCCATCGGCGGCATGACCGGCGTACTGCTGGCCATCCCGGGTGCCGACTTCGTTCTGCACAACAGCCTGTTCGTGATTGCGCACTTCCATAACGTGATCATCGGCGGTGCGGTATTCGGTTACATCGCAGGTTTCGCCTTCTACTTCCCGAAAGCGTTCGGCTTCAAGCTGCACGAAGGTTGGGGCAAGGCAGCGTTCTGGTTCTGGATCAGCGGCTTCTTCGTCGCGTTCATGCCGCTCTATGCACTGGGCTTCATGGGCATGACCCGTCGTCTGAACGCCACTACCAACCCTGAGTGGGTGCCGTACCTGTACGTCGCCATGTTCGGTGCGGTGATGATCGCCGTCGGTATCGCTTGCCAGCTGATCCAGCTCTACGTGAGTGTGCGTGACCGCAACAAGCCAGAGAACATGTGCGAACACGGTGACCCGTGGAATGCACACACCCTGGAATGGTCGACCTCCTCGCCACCTCCGTTCTACAACTTCGCCGTGCTGCCGAAAGCCGACGTTGTCGATCCGTTCACCGAAGCGAAGGAAAACGGCACCGCGTACCAGACTCCGGTCAAGTACTCGCCGATCCACATGCCGAACAACACCGCGACCGGTCTGGTCATGGGTGCTCTGTTGACCGTGTTCGGTTTCGCGATGATCTGGCACATCTGGTGGCTGGCAATCGCGAGCCTCGCTGGCACCGTGATCTACTTCGCGATCCACGCGGCCCGTGATGATCAAGGCTATATGGTGCCGGTCGACGTGATCGAGCGCATCGAAGCCGAGCAGCACAAGCGTCTGGTAGCGGCCGGGAAAGTCCGGGCCAACGCGACCACCCGTGTTGAAACCTCGTTGGAACAGGCTTAAACCATGTCGAACTTAGTGACCAATGCTGGACACGCCCATGGTCATGACCATGGGCACGATGACCACCACCACGACTCGGGCGAGATGACCGTATACGGTTTCTGGCTCTACCTGATGACCGACTGCATTCTGTTTGCGTCGATCTTCGCGGTGTACGCGGTTCTGGTTAACAACGTAGCCGGTGGCCCGTCGGGCCACGACATCTTCGAACTGCCATATGTACTGGGCGAAACCGCTCTGCTGCTGTTCAGTTCGATCACCTACGGTTTCGCCATGCTGGCGTTCTTCCGTGGCAACAAGAAGCAGGTCCTGGGCTGGCTGGGCATGACCTTCCTGCTCGGTGCCGGCTTCATCGGCATGGAGATCAACGAGTTCCACCTGCTGATCTCCGAGGGCTACGGTCCTAACCGTTCGGGCTTCCTGTCCGCGTTCTTCACCCTGGTCGGTACCCACGGTCTGCACGTGACCAGCGGTCTGATCTGGATGGCGATCATGATGTACCAGGTCAACAAGCACGGCCTGACGGCGACCAACAAGACCCGTCTGAGCTGCCTGAGCCTGTTCTGGCACTTCCTGGACGTGGTGTGGATCTGCGTATTCACCGTTGTTTATCTGATGGGGACTATGTAAATGGCTAACGCTCATTCCCACAATGACCACCACGACGACGGCAGCCACGGTAGCGTCAAGTCGTACGGCATTGGCTTCATCCTGTCGGTCATCCTGACCCTGATCCCGTTCGGTCTGGTGATGTACCCGACGCTGCCGAAGTCGATCACGCTGATGATCGTCCTGGCATTCGCAGTGATCCAGGTGCTGGTGCACCTGGTGTACTTCCTGCACCTGGACCGCTCGGCTGCACAGCGTAACAACGTCATCGCGTTTGTCTTTGCCGCGATCGTGATTGTCCTGCTGGTTGGTCTGTCGATCTGGATCATGTTCAGCATCCACACGTTCATGATGGCGAAGTGAGGTAAATCCGCATGTCCTTCAAGCACTTTATCCAAATCACCAAACCGGGGATCATTTTCGGTAACGTGCTTTCTGTGGCAGGCGGATTCTTCCTGGCCTCCAAAGGGCATGTCGATCTGGCCATCTTCCTGGCCGCCATGATCGGCACGTCCCTGGTGGTCGCCTCCGGTTGCGTGTTCAACAACTGCATCGACCGCGACATCGACCTGAAGATGGAACGCACCAAGAACCGTGTGCTGGTCCAGGGCCTCATCTCCCTGAAACTGGCCCTGGCCTATGCGACCGTCCTGGGTGTCGCCGGCGTTGCGTTGCTGTACAAGGTGGCCAACCCGTTGGCCGCACTGTTCGCCGTGATCGGCTTCGTGATCTACGTCGGTCTCTACAGCCTGTACCTCAAGCGCAAGTCGGTTCACGGCACGCTGGTGGGCAGTCTGTCGGGCGCCATGCCGCCGGTCATCGGCTACGTCGCGGTGAGCAACACCTTCGACATGGCTGCACTGACTTTGCTGGTGATGTTCAGCCTGTGGCAGATGCCGCATTCCTACGCCATCGCGATCTTCCGCTTCAACGATTACCTGGCCGCATCGATTCCGGTGCTGCCAGTGAAGCGCGGAATCCAGGTGGCCAAGAAGCACATCCTGATCTACATCCTGGCCTTCCTCGTGGCGACCCTGATGCTGACCTTCAGCGGCTACGCCGGCATGAGCTACCTCGCCGTCGCCGCGGCCATGGGCATGTACTGGCTGTACATGGCCTGGACAGGCTACAAGGCAGTGGATGACACGGTCTGGGCACGCAAGCTGTTCGTGTTCTCGATCTTCACCATCACCGCGTTGAGCGTCGCGATGTCCCTGGACTTCAAAGTGCCGGCCGAGTTGTTGGTGACGTACGCGCCGTAAGCGTCGGATTGCTGTAAAGAAAACCCCGCACCTTTGAGAGAAGGTGCGGGGTTTTTTGTTGGGTGGGGTTTAGCAGGCGTGTTTGATTTCATTTGATTGCTTGCGGCGCGTACGGGCGATAAAAAGTCTGCCTTCATGTCTTTAGGAAAATGCTGCATGGCATTTGGGAAACGTCCTAACGCCAACTCCCGTGCACCTCAGTACGGTCCATTTCGATCACCACACTCCCTCAGTGGTAGAGGTTCGAAATGGAATTGCAGGACGTAATTGTTCCCCGATTGAATACGAACACGGCGCTGGGACAGGCATTGGTGTCGATGTTCAAGTCAGTCGAAACGCAGCTCGTGGCTGAAGGTGCAGAATCAGGTGCACTCAAAATCGTCGTCTTTGGTGGCTGCGCGGTTCACCTTTACACCAATCATCGGGTCTCTACGGATGTCGATGCCGAAACGTACGAGGTCAATGTTCCTGAAGGTCTTCACCTACAAGACGTTCTTGCGCTGGTTCCTGAACTGTTCGTGGATGAACGATCCGGACGACTGATGGAGTTGAACTACGACCTGCAATACAACACAAGTTTCGGTCCGATCCATGAAGACTATTGGGAACGCAGCCTTCCTCTGGCAGAGTTCTCCGTCGAGTCCCCGCTGCATGTACATATCGCAGCGCCTGTCGATGTAGCCATCTCAAAACTGGGTAGAGCTACGGATCAGGATATCGGCGATATCATGGCGCTCCTCAGAGCCGGCTTCATTCTTGGCAGCGACTTCCATCGGCTGGCGCTGCAGGCGATTGATGTATATGTTGGCAACAAAGAGCCACCAACCTCCGTTCTCGCCAACATTCTGGATGACTATCTGGAGACGACAGATGATGAAGCCATTTGACGAGCACGTCCTCTCCTCAGCTTTGGACATATTGGTTAGAAGTCCTCTGGATCAGGCAGATGACTTTGCACTTATCAGCGCAGCCAAGGCTGTGTGGTACTCGGACTCGAGTCTGGAGTGCGAGATATCAGAATTCATGAGCAGCCATACTGACGATTTGCAGTTACGGCGCGCAGGTTATCTGCTTGAGCGCTTCACTCGTTTTGCATGCGTATCTGATTCCCGAGTATCTGAGACCCTGAGCGCGCTTGAGCTTTTTGCTTATGCAAGGTCCAGACAGGAAGTGGAGCAACGCTCAGGTATAGCACTCCACCAGCGCCGGGATACGCTTGCTGTCTCCTGGGGGCTGGACGAAGGGCTTGGGCTGAAGGCTCAGGCTCTGATGCCTTACCAGACCCGACATTACGAGGCAAAGCAGCGCCTGATGTGATCGGTACGTTGAAAGCTCCGTACTTGGAGAAACGAAGCGGCTTTTTTATTGGGAGATTTCAAGGTTGAGTCAGAAAAAACCGAAACAGCCACTTCCTCAATCAAAGTCTGAAGCCGCGAGTAATCGTGATCTTTTTAGAGAACTGATGCAGGGCATAGAAGAGATGGCCGCTCAACGGGAGGGCAGAATTCTGGAGAATGCAGACGTCGGTCAGAGCAAGATTGCGAGAACCGATCAACGATGAGGTCCTGTACCCCGAGCTTTGCCTCGGTGCAAAAGAGCCTTTCCAAAAGCCCCGTGTTTCTATCGAAGCACGGGGCTTTTCATTTACGAACGGTTGTTACACGGGGCGTCGAGGACCTTTGCAACGTCATCAATAATGGCTTTGCTCATTTCCTGCAAAAAATGCGAGGCCCAGGCATACCGGTCGGAATTGCGAACCATGGCCGCGTCTGAAGCTAGTAATTTGGCGAGATGGAGCAGGTCTGAAGCATGGGACAGGGCGGCTATGACCGGGACACCGGCATTAACCCGGAATAGCGGTTCGTTGGCGTGATAGGAGAACGGGGTGAGGCCGATGGTGTTGAGCTTTTGGGGATTGGTCATTGAGCTTCACCTCTTGTTGCTTTGGAGGTGGTGAATGATTTTTGGAGCAGATGGATCAATAGCGCTCATGGGTAAAACTCCCGGATCAAGTTGAGAGCTACCACGTTCGTTATCAGGCGAATGGGTGGCAGCTGTGCGCAGGCTGATAAACCGGAGATACGGGATCCGGCAGACCCGAAGGTCTCCCACACACAGCCGCCATTGCACGATGTGCAGACGCAAAAAAACGCCGGCAATCGTGATTGGTGGCGCTTGTGCGCCCGTATCTTACCCGGGTTATCAGGCCCGGTCGCTGAATTGGCAGCGACAGGTCGAAGTTAGCCGGCGAGGGAGGGCGCAGCAATCGTAGCGATCTGCTGGCAACGCATGCGTAGGGGCACCACAAACCCTGTGGGAGCGGGCTTGCTCGCGAAGGCGGTCTGTCAGGCAACATTGATGCTGAATGTGACACTGAACTCCAAGGAGCTGCCGAAGGCTGAGATTTTTTGATCTTGCCGTTAAACAAACAAGATCAAAAGATTGCAGCCTGCTGTGTTGGATTGAGCCAGCTCCTACAAGGGATTGCAGGTCAGCTATCGAGCAACCGCAGAAACCGCTCCCGCACCTGAAAATTATCGCTGTGCGCCACATTGAATCTCAGGAACTGGCTCGCATCCGGCGCTTTGCTGAGCAAGGTACCGGGGGCCAGTACGAGGTCGATATCCATGCCTTTTCGGGCCAGTGTTTCGGCGTGCAGCCCTTGAGGTAGTCGGGTCCAGATGTACAGGCCTTCGTGGGGCAAGGAGGACACTGAACAACCGGCTTCCATCAGCCATGTGGACACCCGGCTGCTCGATTCGTAGAGGCGGTCCACGGTGCGTCGGGTATGTTTGGCGTAGCTGCCGTCGCTGAGCATGGCGCAGATGATCTGCTCGGCCAGTTCCGAGGTCATGCCGCCGCAGGCCATTTTCAGGGTGACCATGCGCGCAGCCAGTTGTGGTGACAGCACCGCGAAACTGACGCGGCTGTTGGCGGTCAGGGTCTTGGAGAATCCTGATATGTAGCTGACATTGTCCAGCCCACCCGCCGCGAGGCGCGGGGTCATTCGTTGCTGCAGGTCGCCGTACAGATCGTCCTCGACGATGTGGAAACCGTAGCGATGGCTCAACTCCAGCAGGCGATAGACCTGTGCCGGCGAGAACGAGTGTCCGGTCGGATTGTGCAGGACGTTGTTGGTCATGTAGAGCACAGGGCGCTGGGTATTGACCAGTTGCTCGAAGGCCTCCATGTCCATGCCGTCGGCACCGCGGGGAATGGTGATGACCCTGGCGCCGTGCAGGGCCAGGTTTGTGTGCATGGTGATGTAGCACGGGTCGTCGAGCAGCACCGTGTCGCCGGGTTTGACCAGCAGGCGCATCAGCATGTCGATGGCCTGCACGGTGTTGGCGGTGGTGACGATCTGGTCCACCGGCACTTCGATGCCGATCGCCGACAACTTGACCCGCAACGCCTCGCGCAATGGCAGATAACCCGCCGCGACGCCGTACTCGCCCATTTGCAGGGACGTCGCGCGAACGGTACTGCGCACGGCCTTGAGCAGTTCATCGGCTGGCAGCCATGAGGAGGGGAGGAAACCGGCACCGGGACGCAACGCACCGGTGTCCTGCAGCACCGCGCGGCGAACCACGCTCAGGGTGTCCTGGGGTTGCAGATCCGGCCCGGCATCGCTCTTGATCGGGGTAGAAGAACGGTGAACGTAGTGGCCCGAACCCTGGCGCGACACCACCAGACCCTTGGCCCGCAAGCGATCCAGCGCATCCACCACTGTGGACTTGCCCACGTTCATCAGCTCGGAAAGTTCGCGAATCGGCGGCAGGCGCGAGCCGTGCGGTAGGCCACCCTGATTGATCGCTACTGACAGTTGATCGACGATCTGCTGGACCAGCGGCACACCTGGCTGGAACTCGAAGGCGGCGATGACGGCGCGCTGAACCTGCATTTTACTGGTCTCTCCGGCAGTAAAGTTCGTTGGATTCTATACGAACTTGCTCTGATGAAAATAAGCCTCTGTCTCTAACATCAGCTTACAGACTTTCCTGACTGTGGGCGTTCGAGCCCTGAACAGTCAATGGTTTCAGAGGTGCTGCATGAGTGTTCAAACAACAGCCGCCATCGCCAAACCGGTGATCAACATTCGCCTGTTTGCGATCCGCATCATCACCGCCGTGTCGCTGTTTGCAGTGCTGGGCAAGGCCAACGTCTGGCTAGACACCGCCACCAACAGCATCCTCGCCCTCGGCTATCGCGCCTTGCTGTTGCTGCTGCCGCTGACCTTGCTGGTGCTGGGTCGCCGCTCCCTCAGCGTCACCTTGCTCTGCGCGGCCGCGGGGCTGGTGCTGCTGGCCGTCACCAGCAACCAGGGCGTGGTGATGTTCGCCGCCGCGTTGTTTGCCTACGGCATCGCGATCGCCGGCTACCTGATCAAGAGCGAAGCGGCGCAGACCAAGGAAGGCGCGGCCTACAACCGCGTCGCAATGAACATGGGCAGTCTGTTGGCCGGCCTGATCCTCCTGTCGCCAATGCTCACCCCGACCATGTTCTTCATCGGTGCCGCGGCCTTCGTGCTGCTGTGCCTGCCGATCGCCCATGGCGCGACCTTTACCTCGGAACCTGTGACCGCAAGCCCCGTCACCCATGACGGCAGCGGCTGGCGCAACAAACTGCCGTGGGTGATCGCCGGGATCATCATGGGCATCAAGCTGTTTGGGGTGTTCTCGATTCTGCCTCAGGCAATCCTGCTCAAGACCGGAGAGCTGCCCGCCTGGTACGGCCTGATGCTGATCCTCAACAGCGCCGTGGTGGTGTTCGCCCAAATGCCAATGATGAAGCTGATCGAGCGCACCGGCCGCTTCAAGGTGCTGGCAGTGATCGGGATCATCTTCGCCGGCTTCGCGGTGCTGTCATCGCCCGCTGCATTCCACGTCGAAACCCTGGTCGGCGCGCTGATCTGGGTCGCACTGCTGTCGCTGGCCGAATGCGCCTTCAGCTACCTCGATTACTTCTCGGTCAAGCAGAACAACATGTTCGTCAAGGAAGTCTCCCTGGGCGTGGGTGCCGGTCTGACCGTGCTGATCATGCGGGTCGTGCCGGCGCCGTACAACGCGCTCGTACTGGCGGTCATTGGCGCGGGCGGGATCCTGGCCTGGTTCTGGTTTAACCGTAAATCCCAAGCGTCGTTACACGACTGAGTCGTCGCGGGTGCGGGTTTTAATTTGCAAGTCGGGGGCATTATGAATACGACTTCATGCGTCATTGTGGTGGGTTACAACGGTAGTCGGGTTCACGATATCCCGAAGCTGCGCGAACTGTGCAAGTCGCTCTACAACGCGCGGCTGATCCTGTTGGTCGAGCAGGTCCAGCCCAATGACGATCAAGTGGCCGATCACGTCTGCACGACATCGTTCGCCGAGCAGGACGTAGCCGCGTCCCTCGAACTGGTGGTGGGTTGCCTGAAAGCCGATCTGTGGAAGCTGATCGGGGTGCTGCCGTTTTCCGATCGCGGCGTGCTGCTGGGTGCGGCGCTGGCCAGTCATTTCGGCCTGCCGGGCATCACCCCCGCCGAAGCGCGCGCGGGGTTGGACAAGCAGATCTTCCGCAGCCTGGAGGTCGTGGCCACCCAATCTCCCGAGGACTATCGCCCGGTGTTTTCCACGCGGGTCGAGAGCCTCTCCGATTTGCGTCAGCGGGTTGTCGAGCTGGGCGGAAAAGCCTTCATCAAGCCGGCTTGCGAGGGTGCGAGCCGGGGCTGCCGGGTCATCAATCATCCGTCCGAATGCGATGAAGTCTGGCAGGCGCTCAAGCCCTACCGCGAAGGCGGGATCGTCATCGAAGAGCTGATCCAGAACGCCCGCGAATACAGCTGGGATTGCGTGGCCGGCAGCACCTGGATCACCGAGAAAACCACCACCGAAGGCGCCTACCGCGCGGAGATCCAGCAGGTCGTGCCGGCACCTCTGCCGGACACCGTGCAATCGCAACTGCTCGACGCCGGGCGGCACATGGCCGATCTCGTGTCGCTGGACAACGGCGCCTGGCACAACGAAGTGTTCCTGCGCGCCGACCATTTGACTTCCGCCGTGGAAACCAACATGCGCCCCGGTGGCATGCACATCTGGGATCTGGCGCATCGCGCATTCGTCGATTTCAACCCGTGGGAGCGCTGGGTGCGTTGGGCCGTGGAAGGTCACATCGAGCCCTTTGCGCCGGTCGCTCGCGGCTATTGCGGCATACGTCTTCTCCGGGCGCCAGCCGGCGGCATTTTGCGTTCGATACCCGATGTCGAGGTCTTGGCCCGCTCGCTGAATATCGAGGTGGTTGAGGCCAAGTTCGCCAAGCGCATCGGTGACTCGGTGTCCGCGCTGGTGAAGGACAACTTCTCGTTCATCGGCCACATCGTGCTGTTCAACGAGCACTACGAGCAGCTGAGCAATGACCTGCTGCGTCTGGCGCAGGCCATCGAATCAAACATAGGGATCACCAGTCTGGAGCCGCCCGTGAGGGCAGCAGGTTAAGTCACAGGGATCGAAGTTTTCAGCAGTATTGATCAAGAGGATTGGGTAAATGATTGAACACATGACCTGTGATGAGCGTTTCATCGCCCTGGCCAAGGAGTTCGGTTTCGACATCTATGGCGAGAACACCGTTGGCGGCCGTTACACCCCGCTGATCCGTCACCACGATGAGCTGTACATCAGCGGCCTGGTGCCGCGCATGGATGGCAAGATTCTCTATCCGGGCCGGGTTGGCCTGGACTTGAGCATGGCGGACGCACAGGCGGCGGCGAGCATTAGTGCGTTGCGCGGCCTGGCGCTGATCGTCGATGCCGTGGGTTCGCTGGACAAGGTCAAGGCGCTGATCCGGATGAACGTGTATGTGAAGTGCACGGCGGATTTTGTCGATCTCAGTGACGTGGCCAACGGCGCCTCGGATGTCATCAGCCATGTGCTGGGTGATGCCGGTAAACATACGAGGACAACTGTCGGTGTTTATCAATTGCCGAAAAACGCTGCAGTGGAAGTTGATATGATCGCGGCGCTGCGTCCTGCGGTTCTGTAATTGATTAAAGTCTTGGCTTTACAGTTGCAAGTTGTTGTCCTAGTGTCTGGTGATTCAAGTCACCAGACAGTTGGTATTTGCCGATGAATAACGTTCAAGGTGGGTTCTTTTCATATAAGGATTTTCGCCAGAGTTTGAATAACCCGCCGATCGGTGCGCGGGTTTGGAAACAGGGCGAACTGACGGACATACGTCAGAGTCTGGCGGACAGCGACGTCGATATCGTCGCGCTGGCCCACGACAACAGTCCCGAAGGTTGCAGGCTGACACCCGGGATGGCGGTCTCCATGCAATGGCTGATTCCAGGCTCAACATTGGTCGGTCATGCCCATGCCTGGTGGCACCTTTTCATCATTCAGGCCGGCAGCGGCACCCTGACCCTGGAAGGTGCCGATGAAGTCAGCGTCAGCCCTGGCGACGTGCTGCTGGTACCGGCCTGGACCCGACACGGCTTCGTCAACACCAGCAAAACCGAGCCTCTTGCCATGCTCAACATGAGCAACATGCCGCAAATGGCCCAACTCTCCAACGCCTCCCTCTAATTCCCACGCCCCCCTGTAGGAGCGAGCACGCTCGCGATGGTCTTGAGGTCGCGTCGTCTAGCCTGATGCCCCGCGTTATCG
>NZ_JBSVXG010000154.1:0-13983 GCF_054070595.1 Pseudomonas sp. SDO55104_S430
CTCGCTCCCATAGGGTTTCGCGTGACCTGTAGGAGCGAGGCTTGCCCGCGAAAGCTATCTAAAAATCACCACAATTCTTCAGATTCAACGCACCGCCTCAAACAACCCGGTAGCCCCCATCCCGCCTCCCACGCACATGGTCACGATGCCGTAGCGCAAATTGCGCCGCTGCAACTCGCGAACCACATGCCCGACCTGCCGCGATCCGGTCATGCCGAACGGATGACCAATGGAAATCGAGCCACCATTGACGTTGTATTTGGCGTTATCGATCTCCAGTCGATTGCGCGCATACAGGCACTGCGAGGCAAACGCCTCATTGAGTTCCCACAGATCGATATCACCAATCTGCAAACCCTTGGCCTTGAGCAGTTTGGGCACGGAGAACACCGGGCCGATGCCCATTTCATCCGGCTCACAACCGGCCACAGTGAATCCACGGAAGAACGCTTTGGGCTTCAAACCCAGCGCCAGGGCTTTTTCCAGACTCATCACCAGGGTCATGGACGCACCATCAGACAACTGCGAAGAGTTGCCGGCCGTGACCGAACCGTCTTCAGCGAACACCGGTTTCAAACCTGCGAGGCTTTCCAGCGTCGTGTCCGGACGGTTGCAGTCATCGCGATCCACCACGCCGTCGAGGATCTTCACCTCGCCGGTCGCCTTGTCCTCCACCCGATACTTCACCGCCATTGGCACGATTTCATCGTCGAACAGGCCAGCGGCCTGGGCCAGGGCGGTGCGCTGCTGGCTTTGCAATGCGTACAGGTCCTGCTCTTCGCGGCTGACGTTGTAGCGACGGGCGACGACTTCTGCGGTCTGGCCCATCGGGAAATAGATGCCCGGCACCTGTTCCTTGAGCAGCGGGTTGATCAGGTTGTCGGTGTTGACGCTTTTCATGGTCAGGCTGACCGATTCGACGCCGCCCGCAACAATGATGTCGCTGCAACCGGAGGCGATCTGGTTGGCGGCGATGGCAATGGCTTGCAGGCCCGAGGAACAGAAACGATTGAGAGTCATGCCGGCCACGCCAGTGCCGAGTTTGGACAGCACCGCGACATTGCGCCCGATATTGAAGCCCTGGGCGCCTTCATTGGAGGCGGCACCGACAATGCAGTCCTCGACACTGGCCGGGTCGATGCCGGTGCGCGCCAGCAAGGCGTTGACGCAGTGCGCCGCCATGTCATCGGGGCGGGTCTGGTTGAACTTGCCGCGAAAGGACTTGGCCAGGCCGGTCCGCACGCTGTCGACGATCACCACTTCACGCATGGCATACCTCATTGTTGTTATCGGTTGAGAGTGGATCGAGCATAAGCCCACCCAATTGCCGACTGCGACAATCATTCACCTTGCGTATGCGCAGCCATCGCCTCACTTCTTGTCTTTCTTGTCCTTGTGCGCATGACGGTCTGAGCGCTCAAACGCCTGCTCCAGCGCGTGATTGATCGTGCGCAGTACCTTGACCCGCGCCCAGCGCTTGTCATTGGCTTCGATCAGCGTCCATGGCGCCACTTCGGTGCTGGTGCGATCGACCATGTCACCGACTGCAGCGCGATAGTCATCCCACTTGTCGCGGTTTCGCCAGTCGTCTTCGGTGATCTTGAAGCGTTTGAAGGGGATATTTTCCCGGGCCTGGAAGCGCTCCAGTTGTGTCTGCTTGTCGATGGACAGCCAGAACTTGACTACGATGACGCCGGCGTCGGCGAGCTGCTCTTCGAAGTCGTTTATTTCGCTGTAGGCGCGCAACCAGTCTGCCGGGCTGCAAAAGCCTTCGATGCGCTCGACCAGCACCCGGCCGTACCAGGACCGATCGAACACGGTGAACTTGCTCCGCGCCGGAATATGCCGCCAGAAGCGCCACAGGTACGGCTGCGCCCGCTCCTCTTCGGTCGGTGCGGCAATCGGCACGATGCTGTACTGACGCGGGTCCAGCGCCGCGGCCACCCGACGGATCGCCCCGCCCTTGCCCGCCGCATCGTTGCCCTCGAACACCGCCACCAGGGCGTGACGGCGCATGCGTTTGTCGCGCATCAGCCCGGAGAACCGGGCCTGCTCGGTGATCAACTGTTCCTCGTAATCGTCCTTGTCCAGACGCAGGGTCAGGTCGAGGCTGTCCAGCAGATTGATTTGATCGACACTAGGAAAGACTGGCGCGGCGCTGACTTTTTCCGGATGGATTTGCGGGCGTTTCAGGGCGCTTTGCAGACCTTCGAGGAGAATCTTGCCCACCACCAGACTGCGATAGTTCGGGTCCAGCCCGGCGATCACATGCCACGGCGCATAGTCGCGGCTGGTACGGCGCAAAATGCGTTCGCCGTACTTCACGAACTTGTCGTATGTTTGCGATTGCTGCCAGTCCAGCGGACTGATGCGCCAGCTGTGCAACGGGTCGTCGGCCAGGGCCTTGAGCCGCGCCTTCATCTGCTTTTTGGAGAGGTGGAACCAGAACTTGAAGATCACTGCGCCTTCATCGCAGAGCATTTTTTCCAGGCGCTCGGCGCCGTTGATGGCCTGATCGAATCGAGGCTCCTTGAGCGCGCCATGAACCCGGGCCTGGAGCATCTGGCTGTACCAGTTGCCGAAGAAAATCCCCATGCGCCCCGTGGCCGGCAGCATCCGCCAATAGCGCCAGGCCGGTGGGCGAGCCAGTTCTTCATCGGTCTGCTGATCGAAGGTACGGACTTCGATCAGGCGCGGATCCATCCACTCATTGAGCAGTTTGACCGTCTCGCCCTTGCCGGCGCCCTCGATGCCATTGATCAGGATGATCACCTGAAAACGCTTTTGCTGCTGCAGTTCGAACTGCGCCTCGAGCAAGGCTTCGCGCAGGGCCGGCACTTCGGCTTCGTAGGTTTCTTTGTCGATGATGTGATCGATTTCGGCGGATTCGAACATGAGGGGCTCCCTTCCAGATCTGAGCAAGACTAGCGGATTGAGTTACGGGGCTGCAGAGTTTTTCCGGTGGGGAAGAGGATTGCGCTGATGCCCGTCAGTTGAGTTGCAAACAAACCTGTGGTGAGGGGATTTATCCCCGTTGGGCTGCGAAGCGGCCCCAAAAGATGGGACTGCTGCGCAGTCCAACGGGGATAAATCCCCTCACCACAGATAAATTCCCTCACCACAATGTGCTGGCTGCTTGCTCAATCTCTTGACTGGTTGGCAGTCGGGCGAACCCCCTCGCCATTGGACCAGCTAGAATGGCGCCCTTGCCCCTGCCGAGCCCGCCATGAAACCTCTAATGCCCCACGCCCAGCTCGACTGGGACGACCAGGGTCGTCCCTATTCCCGAGTGTTCGACGATGTGTATTTCTCCGATCAGTCGGGGCTGGAAGAAACCCGCTACGTCTTCATCGAGCAGAACCGTCTGGCCGAGCGCTTCGCTGCGCTGCCGGAAGGTGGCCGGCTGGTCATCGGCGAGACAGGTTTCGGCACGGGGCTGAATTTTCTTTGCGCCTGGCAGGAGTTCGAGCAACACGCCCCGGCGAGCGCACGCCTGCATTTCGTCAGCGTCGAAAAATACCCGTTGAGCCCGACCGACCTCAGCCGCGCCCTGGCGCTCTGGCCGGAACTCAAGGTATTCGCCGATCAGTTGCTGGCGCAATACGTGGCGATTCATCAAGGCTTCCAGCGCCTGGTGCTGGACAACGGACGTGTCACCCTCACCCTGCTAATCGGCGATGCACTGGAGCAATTGCCGCAGCTGGACGCGCAGATCGATGCCTGGTTTCTCGACGGTTTCGCCCCGGCGAAAAACCCCGACATGTGGACCGCCGAGCTGTTTGCCGAACTCGCCCGACTGGCCGCGCCCGGTTCGACCATCAGCACCTTTACCAGCACCGGCTGGGTGCGACGCCTGCTGAACGCGGCGGGCTTCAAGATGAAGCGCACGCCGGGCATCGGCCATAAATGGGAAATCCTGCGCGGCGCCTTTCTTGGCTGGCCTGAAGAAACACCGGCGCCCGCCCCGGCCAAACCCTGGTTCGCCCGCCCCACGCCACACACCGGCGAACGTCGGGCGCTGGTGATCGGTGCAGGGCTGGCCGGTTGCGCCAGCGCCGCCAGCCTCGCTGCGAGGGGTTGGCAGGTGAGTCTGCTGGAACGTCATGATGGGCTGGCGCAGGAAGCGTCGGGCAATCCTCAGGGTGTGCTTTATCTCAAGCTGTCAGCCCACGGCACGGCCTTGTCGCAATTGATCGTCAGCGGTTTCGGTTACACCCGGCGCCTGCTCGAACACTTGCAGCGCGGTGTCGACTGGGCTGATTGCGGTGTGCTGCAACTGGCGTTCAATGCCAAGGAAGCGGAGCGCCAGAAGCAATTGGCCGAGGCCTTTCCCGAAGACTTGCTGCACATTCTCGATCAGGCCCAGGCCGAAGCCCGAGCCGGGATCGGCCTGCAATCGGGCGGTCTGTTTTATCCCGAAGGTGGCTGGGTGCATCCACCGGCGTTGTGCCAATGGCAGGTGGCGCGGCCGGATATCCGCACGCTCACCCATCACGATGTGCTCGAACTGCGCAGGTCCGAAGGGCAGTGGCAAGCCTGGGACGGTGAGCACCTGCTGGCCGAGGCGTCGGTGGTGGTCCTGGCCGGTGCTGCCGAGATCAAGCGTTTCCCGTACAGCGCCGAGCTGCCGCTCAAGCGTATTCGCGGGCAGATCACTCGCCTGACGCAAACCGCTGAAAGTCAGTCGTTGAGCACGGTGGTGTGCGCCGAAGGTTATGTCGCGCCGGCTCGCCTGGGTGAGCACACCCTGGGCGCCAGCTTCGATTTCAACAACGAAGACCTGACGCCGACGGCGGCCGAGCACGCCGGCAATCTGCAGATGCTTGAAGAGATTTCCCCGGACCTGGTCGCCCGGCTGCATGCCGATACCCTGCAACCGGAAAGCCTCGAAGGTCGCGCGGCGTTTCGCTGCACCAGCCCGGACTATCTGCCGATTGTCGGGCCGCTGGCTGATGTGCAGGCCTTCACCGAGGCCTACAGCGCCCTGAGCAAGGATGCCCGGCAAGTACCGGATGTTCCTTGCCCATGGCTTGAGGGTTTGTACGTCAACAGCGGGCACGGCTCCCGCGGGTTGATCACCGCGCCGCTGTCCGGCGAATTGCTCGCCGCGTGGGTTGATGACGAGCCGTTGCCATTGCCTCGGGCAGTGGCGGAGGCTTGTCATCCGAATCGCTTTGCGTTGCGGCGGCTGATCCGCGGCAAGGCGTAAGACCTGTAGCAGCTGGCGAAGCCTGCGCTCGGCTGCGCAGCAGTCGCAAAACCTGTGTACTGGGTCTGTCTGACAGACTGCAGTGCCTGATTCACGACTGCTTCGCAGCCGGACGCAGGCTGCGCCAGCTGCTACAGGGGACGGCGTTTCAGCGGTCAATCCAGAGCAAAGCAGACGTGTGATTCATCTGCGTTGAGGGCCGCCCGGGTCAATCGCTCCAGCAGCCCTTTTTCCGCCGTCCGCATCTCTTCCATGATTCCGTCTACCTTCTCCCGATACTTGTCACCCAGCTTCCCCTGACTCTCGAACGCAGTCTCCATGCGCTCATGAAAAGGCTCAGCGAGATCCGTGAACTGCTTGCCATGGTGCTCGCGCAAAAAATCGACCCAGAACGTGCGCCCGTTCAGGTACGTCTGCAGTTCGGATGAAAGTTGCGCGTTGATCACTCTGCCGTACGCCACATCCAGATCCGCAGGCTTCACACCGGCGAGCGAGGCGTAACGCATGTGATGGGGCTGCCCGATCAGATCGAGTCGTTCGGCAAGACCCGTGCGATACGCCAGCACCACCTCGACCGGATCGAGTGCAGGGTTGGCCCTGACCTTCTCCCGGGCGATCATGTCCAGGTAGTCCTGATTGAACAGCGCCCGCCCCAGCTTGATCAGCCGCGCGGCGCGGTCGTGCGCATTGACCGAGTGCCGCACCACCTTGTCGATTTCCACCGCCACTTCGAGATTGCTGAAGATGGTGGCCGCCGAATCCGCGCAGTTGGACTTCACTGCCATCGACAACAATTGATCGCGCAATGCCGCCCCCCTCTCGGTCGCCTCGATCACGCGCCACACCCGGCGTGTCATGTCTTCGCGCAGATAACGGCTGTCGGCGGTGCTTCCCGCCTCCGCGAGCAGGCGGAAAAAGCCATCGGAAGCCGGTTGGTTCTTCAGCGCCAGCCAGGTGTGGTTGCGCCGGACAAAATTCGGTTCCGTGGATTTCGGCATCCACAGGTCTCGGGCCATTTGCTCGTTGATCACCCCCACGTCTTTTTCCAGGTATCCCATCCCGTCACCCGTCCTGTCGCGGTAGCTTTTGAGCTTGGTCGAGCTCGCGCTGGACAGCGGGTTGTGCCGCAGATTGATCGTTTGGGCCAGGCGCTGCGGTGCATCGAACAGCCATTCGGGCAAAGTGCGGATCTCGTTGCCGCGCAAATCCACCATGTCCAGATACGGCAAGCGCTGGAGCCCCACCGGCAATTCGGTGGCATGGGTCGAACCGAGAAACAGCCCTTGCAGATCGATCATCTTGCTGACATCCACCGTGGCCCCCAGCCGATTGCCGGCCAGCGACAGGGTTCGCAGCCCACGCATGTCCGCCAGCTTGCGCAAGGTGTGCTCGGTCAGCACCAGCCGATTGTCATTCAGGCTCAGGTGTTGCAGGTCGGGCATGTGCGACAGCGCTTCCGGCAAGCGGCTGAGCCTGTTGCCGTCCAGCTCCAGGCGGGTCAGGCCCTTGAAAGGTTTGAGGAAGTAGGCCAGTTCATCCCCGGCCTCCATGTCCTTGATCAACAGGGTGCGGACATGGGCGACATCCTGCTCGGTGAGTGTCGGCAGCGACCCCACGGGATTTCGTTCCAGCGTGAGAGTGGTATGGGGCTGGTTGAGCGGCCAGCGCGGCGGCGGAACCCGGCGCCAGCAATTCTCGATGGCATTGGCCACCTGACGGCGACTGACCCGAATATCGTTAAGCCGTCCCGGCACCTTGGCCATATGCACTTCGTCATCGCGCCAGGCGTGCAGCGTCTTGTGGAAGACATCGAGCTGCTGCTTGAGCTCGCGGATTCGATTCATGCGCAACATCGGCGTGCTGCCGGCCTTGTCGAGAAAGGCCGAGACCTGAACGTCGGTAAACAATGGATAGAGCTTTCGGACTTTACGAGACAGGCTCCTGGAATGGCGGCTTGCCGCGGGTGGAGCCGACTGAACGCAGGACAACAGATGTTTGGCCGTTTTATCGGGCTCACCCCGCAGCAGCCGAGCGCTGCGCTCAGGATCCCCGGTGCCGGCTTTGCCCAGTCGATAGCGTAGCGTCGCGCCATCCAGCGTGTCGTCGCCGGTCAACCCCATGCGGGTACGCCGGGCAGCGGGCAAGGTGTCGAGTATTGCCTGGAGCAGATTGTCGCTGGTCACCGTTGAAGAGACGTTGCCACTGCTCCGGGTGACCTGGTAGCCCGTGTCCCCTTTGACGATGACCTCGCTCGACGTCGCATTCGCCTCCCCCACAGCGCCCAGCAAAGTCCCGGTACGGGAATCCTGCCGCAGCTCCAGTCGCAAGCCGTCATCCCAGCCCTGCACCCGATCCATCAACCCGAACGTCAGAGTCTCGGTGTCGGTATTGGCCAGGTGCGGCCGATGCAAGCCTGCTAGCGCCCTATCCCGGCGCAGGTCGAATTGCGCCTGCGCGACCTCCCGGGCCAGATCCGAGCCCTGGATTTTGCGATCGAAGAGAAAATGCCGTTCTCGGCCGTTCACACCTTCCAGCAGTTCCTGCGCGATACGGGTCGGCAGCCCGGGAACCTGCTCGCACAGCACCGCAACATCACCGCTGGCCGTGCCGTCGTAGCCCTCATAAAGACGATCGAACAGCGGCTGCCGGTTGACCTTGAGATGGCTGGCGATTCTTTTCGCCAGCAGTGCCGGTTTCGCTTCGCTGGTCGACGTACCGATCATGGCTTCGACTTCTTTCGGGTACAGACCGCTGATGACCGTATCGAGCAATTGACCCGAGTTCAGTTGCGACCGGTAGACGTGAACGGAGTTGACCAGGTCGTTCGCCGGGGACGTTTTGGGGTAGCGCGCGATGGAGGCGCCTTTCTGATCGAGCACTTCGATAAAGCGTTTCGCCGGCCAGCCGGGCAGCGTTGGCAAGGCATGCAGCTGTTCCTGCAAGAACCCGGTGTTGGCGGTTTCGCCTCGTTCCATGGCCTGGATCAGGCCGGTGATTTTCCGGTCCAGCCTGAAGCGCTCGGCGCAATCGTGCAGGCGCCGTGGCAGCCTCAATCGGCTTTCATGCAGTTGGTGCAATCGACCGGGGGTCAGCCCGGTGATATCGGCCATTGCCGCAAGGTCGCTACCGAGTTCGCCGAGGTGAGGATTGGTACGTTTCAATGCGTATCCGCCGTCGGGCCATTCGTGGGCATGTTCGAACACATGGCGCCAGCCGCCTTCGAGGGTTTGCTCAATGGCGGGCTGAAAGGCTTGCGGGCGAGTTGGATGATTGATCTGCCACGGATCCTTCGGCGTTTTGCGGGAGACTCGAAAGGTGGCTCCGTCCATGCGGATCGAATGGGTGCTGCCCTGGGTATAGATACCTTGGGGAACCAGCTGTACGTCAGGCTCCAGTTCCACAGGCTGTCGATAGGCCTTGAGGTCGGGCTTCCAGAGCATGGCCTTGCCATCGGCGCGGGTCACCGCTTCGAAATCATCGAAAAAGACTGCTGGCTCCTTCACGTCCTTGCCGATGGCGCTGCCCACAACCTTGCCCGCCGCCGCGAATGCGGCCATCTGCGCCAGGCTTTCGACAACATTGAGTAAATGGGACAGCGCTTCGGTGTGCTCGCCGTGAGTCCAGTCCTCCACGCCCTCATAGACTTCTCCGACCATTTCGACGACGGCCACGGTCAGCATCAGCTGGCCCAGCACGGGTACGAAAAATGACGCCGCGTTTAACAACAGAAGACCGGCCTCCAACAGGGCCTGGAGAGTCTTTTCCCGCTCTTGCGCATCGACGGTCTCGGTCGGAATCGCAAGGTTGCGCGCGTCCTCCTCCGCCTTGTTGACGAAGTCGCTGAACAGGATATCCCCCGGACAACTGTCAGCTGGCAACGCACTCAGCACGCCAAGCACCTTGTCCTTGTCGAAGCGGCTGAAAAAGCTGACTTTGTCGTGGCCGGCGAGAAACTGCGTGGCGAAGTGTTTGCGAAAACCCTCGCTTTGCAGGTGCAGCGTCAGATAGGTCTTCAGGTCATCGAGCGAGGTGTATTCATAGAACGGCCTGCGGGGATTGTTGGGCATGTAGACCACGCACCTGGCATTGCGCTCGGTGTCGATGGACGCCTTGCTGAACACCAGCACGCCGTACAGGCTGGCGTCATGAATGACCAGACCCTGCCAATGCACCGGTCCCCCGTCGTAAAGGATGTCTTTGGCCTGGGCGAGCGGAACATCCCGCTCGATGACTTTGAGCAACATCCTGTAGGCCGCATCGCTGATGTCCTTTTTCAAAAAGGCCATGTGGGCGGCGACCCGCATGTCCAGCAATCTGAGCCGCCGTACGTCAGCGGAACCCGGGCCGGTAATGACCGCGTTTTTTGCAGGTACCGCCAGGATTTCGTTGATATGGCGCTGGTAACTGCCGCCCAGGTCCAACTCACGACACAGCGCGGCGAATTTTGCGGGTTTTATCTCGGGGTCTGTCTGAGCTTTGTTGTCGATCCTGATCGCGGACTCTTCGAGAAAACCATTGGGCTTCGCATTGGCCTCGGTGAAATTGACCATGGCCGCGTGCAGCAGGCTGTGGGAGGTGGTGGTGATTTTTCCGTCGTAGCCGAGCGGTAGAAGACCGGTGCCGGTGAACTCCTTCTCGACGATCTGCAATGTGTCTCGCTCAACGTCGACATCCCGCTTCCACTTCGATTTGAGAGTGCGGGTCAGCTCTTCCTTGCAAAACTCATCCAGCGGCTTGAGCCTTGCCAGCGCCTGAGACGCTCTTGCGAAGGTCAGATGGGATTGGGCAAGGTCGGCCTTCAAGGCACGGATCACACCGAGGTCCGCCTTGGCCAGCCAGTCCGGAAGGGATTTTTCCAGCACCTCGGCCTTGTCCAGGTCACCGGTATGTTCCACCAATGCGGCCAGGCGTTGCGCCGGGGTCAGAGTTGTAGCTGTCGCTTTCATGGGCAATGTCCTTATTGCGTTCGGAAGCGCTCAAGCCTACGTCCTGCCGCCTGTCGGCAGTGCAGCGTTACTTACCACCCATTCCCCCCGCCATCTGCCCTGCCCGACGACCGCTTACATTCGCTTATAACTCATTGATCTAAAACTAACGAGAAGTCCGCCGGGTCAGTTTCTGAGTACCCGCCGTTTTGGCGCGGTATCGATTGACCCTCCCCAACGGAAAAACCGGTAAGGAATATATGTGCGGATTAGCTGGCGAGTTACGTTTTGACAATCAACCTGCAGACCTTGCAGCCATTGAGCGAATCACCCATCACCTGGCACCACGCGGCCCCGACGCCTGGGGCTTTCACAGTCAGGGGCCGATTGCCCTGGGCCACAGACGCCTGAAAATCATGGACCTGTCGGAGCACTCGGCGCAGCCGATGATCGACCAGCAACTGGGTCTGTCCCTGGCTTTCAACGGCGCGATCTACAACTACCCGGAACTGCGCGCCGAACTGGAAAGCCTCGGTTACGCGTTCCATTCCGGTGGTGACACCGAAGTGCTGCTCAAGGGTTTTCATGCCTGGGGCGAGGCACTGCTGCCGAAACTCAACGGCATGTTCGCCTTCGCCATCTGGCAACGCGATACGCAAAGCCTGTTCATCGCCCGCGACCGTCTGGGCGTCAAACCGCTTTACCTGTCGCGCACCGGCCAGCGCCTGCGCTTTGCCTCTTCGCTGCCGGCGCTGCTCAAAGGCGGCGACATCAACCCGATCCTCGATCCGGTAGCGCTCAACCACTACCTGAATTTCCACGCCGTGGTCCCCGCGCCGCGCACGCTGCTGGCGGGCATCGAAAAACTGCCGCCGGCCACCTGGATGCGCATCGATGCCGATGGCCGCAGCGAACAGCACATTTGGTGGACCCTGCCCTACGGCCCCCATGCCGACGAAATGAACCTGACCCTCGAAGACTGGCGCGACCGCGTACTCGACAGCACTCGCGAGGCGGTGGCGATCCGTCAGCGTGCGGCGGTGGATGTCGGTGTGCTGCTGTCCGGCGGTGTCGATTCGAGCATGCTGGTCGGACTGTTGCGTGAAGTCGGCGTGGAAAACCTGTCGACCTTCTCCATCGGTTTTCAGGACGCTGGTGGCGAGCGCGGCGACGAGTTCCAGTACTCGGACCTGATCGCCCAGCACTACGGCACCCGCCACCACCAACTGCGCATCGACGAAAAAGAGATCATCGAACAACTGCCCGCGGCCTTCAGGGCCATGAGCGAGCCGATGGTCAGCCATGACTGCATTGCCTTCTACCTGCTGTCCCGTGAAGTGTCGAAGCACTGCAAGGTGGTGCAGAGCGGCCAGGGCGCCGACGAACTGTTTGCCGGTTACCACTGGTATCCGCAGGTCGACGGCGCCAGCGATCCTTATGCGGCCTATCGCGAAGCCTTCTTCGACCGCAGTTACGAGGACTACGCCGCCACCGTGCAGCCGAAATGGCTGACAGCGAATGACGCCGCCGGTGACTTCGTGAAGGAACATTTCGCACAGCCCGGCGCGGATGCCGCGGTGGACAAGGCCCTGCGCCTGGACAGCACGGTGATGCTGGTGGACGACCCGGTCAAACGCGTCGACAACATGACCATGGCCTGGGGCCTGGAGGCCCGTACACCGTTTCTCGACTACCGGTTGGTGGAGTTGTCGGCGCGAGTGCCGGGCAAGTTCAAGCTGCCGGACGGCGGCAAACAGGTGCTCAAGGAAGCGGCGCGAATGGTGATTCCGAGTGAGGTGATCGATCGCAAAAAAGGCTACTTCCCGGTGCCGGGCCTGAAGCACTTGCAAGGTGACACGCTGAACTGGGTGCGCGAACTGTTGCTCGACCCGAGCCAGGATCGTGGCCTGTTCAACCCGGCCATGCTCGACCGTCTGCTGACCGATCCTCAAGGCCAGTTGACGCCCCTCCGCGGCTCCAAGCTGTGGCAGCTGGCGGCACTGAACCTGTGGCTCAGCGAACAAGGAATCTGATCGATGAAACCTCACGCTACGGCCATCAGCCAACGCCTGTTGCGCGGTCAGACGCCCTCCTACGAGCGCTTGCAGGCGCGCCTGGCCGAAGACGGCAGCCAGTTGGGCGCAGAACCGATCGCAGTGCACTGCGGCTGGGGCCGGTTGTTGATCGGCCATACGTTTTCCGATGCGGCGTGCCTCGCCCGGGAATTGCTCAACGAGCAGCCCGGCGAGCGCGACATCGCCTTGTACGTCGCCGCGCCCCAGCAGGTGCTGGGGCTGGAACCGGCCCAATTGTTTCTTGATCCATCCGACACTCTGCGCCTGTGGTTCAGCGATTACCGTCAGGCCACCCGGGTGTTTCGCGGTTTTCGTATCCGCCGCGCACAAAGCGAGGCGGACTGGCAGGCGATCAATCAGCTGTATCAGGCTCGCGGCATGCTGCCCATCGATGCCACCCTGCTGACTCCACGCCATCTGGGCGGGCCGGTGTACTGGCTGGCCGAGGACGAGGACAGCGGCGCGGTGATCGGCAGTGTCATGGGCCTGAATCATCGCAAGGCTTTCAACGATCCGGAAAACGGCAGCAGCCTGTGGTGTCTGGCGGTCGATCCGCATTGCTCGCGGCCCGGTGTCGGCGAGGTACTGGTGCGGCATCTGGTGGAACATTTCATGAGCCGCGGCTTGAGCTATCTCGATCTGTCGGTGCTGCACGACAACCGACAGGCGAAAAACCTCTACGCCAAACTCGGTTTTCGCAACCTCTCGACCTTCGCCATCAAGCGCAAGAACGGCATCAACCAGCCGCTGTTTCTCGGCCCCGGCCCTGAAGCTGAGTTCAATCCCTATGCGCGAATCATTGTCGAGGAAGCCTTGCGTCGCGGCATTGACGTACAGGTCGACGATGCCGACGCAGGGATGTTTACCTTGAGCCATGGCGGGCGTCGGGTTCGCTGTCGCGAATCTTTAAGCGATCTGACCAGCGCCGTCAGCATGACCCTCTGCCAGGACAAAAGCCTGACCCACAAAACCCTAAAGGCCGCCGGTCTGAAGCTGCCCGCGCAGCAACTGGCGGGCAACGCGGATGACAACCTGGCGTTTCTCGACGAGCACCATCGGGTGGTGGTCAAGCCGTTGGACGGTGAGCAGGGTCGGGGGGTGGCGGTGGATTTGCAGAGCATCGAAGAGGTGCAACAAGCCATCGAAGCGGCCCGTCGATTCGACAGCCGTGTGCTGCTGGAAAGCTTCCACGAAGGCCTGGACCTGCGGATTCTGGTGATCGGTTTCGAAGTGGTCGCTGCGGCGATTCGTCGGCCTGCCGAGGTGATCGGCGACGGTCAGCATTCGATCCGCGCGCTGATCGAAGCCCAGAGCCGGCGGCGCCAGGCTGCCACCGGTGGCGAAAGCAAAATCCCCCTGGACCACGAAACCGAGCGCACCTTGCAGGGCGCGGGTTTCGACTACGACAGCATTCTGCCGGCCGGCGAGCACCTGTTTGTGCGGCGCACGGCCAATTTGCATACCGGCGGGATTCTGGAGGACGTCACCGGGATTCTGCACCCGACCCTGGTGGATGCAGCGGTGCGGGCGGCGCGGGCGCTGGATATTCCTATGGTCGGCCTCGACCTGATGGTGTCTGCCGCGGATCGACCGGAGTACGTATTCATCGAAGCCAACGAACGCGCCGGGCTGGCCAATCACGAGCCGCAACCGACAGCGGAGCGGTTTGTGGATTTGTTGTTTCCCTACAGTCAGCCGGCGGCTGGCAAATGATGCTGCGTCTGGACTGACGCCTTCGCGGGCAAGCCTCGCTCCTACAAACGCGACCTCTGTA
>NZ_JBSVXG010000155.1:0-13924 GCF_054070595.1 Pseudomonas sp. SDO55104_S430
CACAGGTTTTACGGTGCCCTGTAGGAGCGAGGCTTGCCCGCGAAGCTCTTAACGGCGGCTATTGGACACCTTGCGGCAATGCACCAACGCATCACGAATCATGAAGTTCACCAGGGTCGGCGAGACGCCCAGTTCCTTGGCGATGTCCTTCTGCGGCACGCCGTGCAGGCGGTACATCTCGAAGGCGTAGCGGGTTCGGCTCGGCAGCTCCCCGAGGGCGTCGGCGATGTTTTCCAGGGTGGAAAAGTTGATG
Organism: Pseudomonas sp. SDO55104_S430; assembly: GCF_054070595.1. Classification (NCBI taxonomy): domain Bacteria; kingdom Pseudomonadati; phylum Pseudomonadota; class Gammaproteobacteria; order Pseudomonadales; family Pseudomonadaceae; genus Pseudomonas; species Pseudomonas sp. SDO55104_S430. The sequence goes on from NZ_JBSVXG010000155.1 coordinate 254, forward strand.
TGCGAGGTTTCCGGTGAAGCGCCCTGAATCACCACGTTCAGACCTTCCTCCTCAGGCCCGGAATATTTCAGTTCCAGCGCCTGCTTGCGGTAGTGATCGATCGCCAGGTTGCGCACGATCTGGAACAGATAGCTGAGCTGCGCCTTGAACGACGAGGTGATCTGCGGCGCCGATTGCAGTCGGAAAAACGCGTCCTGCACCACATCTTCGGCACGGGAGCGACAGCCGGTAATGCGCGCTGCGATCTTCACCAGAATCAGTCGATTGTCGACGAAGGTCTGAATGAGCGGCGAATCGCACCTGGTGGACACTTCTTCCGTCATGGAAAGCTCTGTCATCGAAATCACCCTGCCAAATTGGTTAGGCGGACGGCCTATAGGCCGGGCCGTCCGTCACATCGAGCGACAAATTAGGATGAATGATAATGATTGTCAATTGAGAAAGAGAACTAATGCTCCTTAAGAGTGCAAAGTGAGAACAGCGACACGCGAACGCTCTCGCGTGCCGTCCCCCGCCCGATTGGCGTTCAGGCCGGTCGACTAATTATTTGCAGATGCCATCCGTTCTCATTGGTGAAATTTACTTGCAAGCCGAATCCAGGCAGGAAACCTCATGACCGACGCGTTCGAACTCCCCAGCACACTGGTCCAAGCCCTCCAGCGCCGTGCGGCCCTGACGCCGGATCGTGTGGCCCTGCGTTTTCTCGCCGAAACCCCGGACCAGGCTGTGGTGCTCAGTTATCGCGAACTGGACCGGCGTGCGCGGACCATCGCCGGCGCCTTGCAGGCCCAGGCAGGTTTTGGCGATCGCGCGGTGTTGCTGTTTCCCAGCGGCCCGGATTACGTCGCGGCGTTTTTCGGTTGCCTGTATGCCGGCGTGATCGCCGTGCCGGCTTATCCACCTGAATCGGCCAAGCGTCATCACCAGGAGCGCCTGCTGTCGATCATCAGCGACGCCGAGCCGCGCCTGCTGCTGACCAGCGCCGACCTGCAAGCGGCCCTGTCGCAGATCGAAGGCGCGCCGTCGCTGCTGTGCGTCGATACCCTCGACAGCGCGCTGGCCGACCGCTGGGTCGCGCCCGATCTGCAGGACCATGACATTGCCTTCCTGCAATACACCTCTGGTTCCACCGCGTTGCCCAAGGGCGTGCAAGTCAGCCACGGCAACCTGGTGGCCAACGAACAGCTGATCCGTCACGGCTTCGGCATCGACCTCAACCCCGACGACGTGATCGTCAGCTGGCTGCCGCTGTACCACGACATGGGTCTGATCGGCGGCCTGTTGCAGCCGATTTTCAGTGGCGTGCCCTGTGTGCTGATGTCGCCGGCGTACTTCCTCGGCCGGCCATTGCGCTGGCTGGAAGCGATCAGCGAATACGGCGGCACCATCAGCGGCGGGCCGGATTTCGCCTATCGCCTGTGCAGCGAAAGGGTCAGCGAGTCGGCGCTGGAACGGCTCGACCTGAGCGGCTGGCGCGTGGCCTATTCCGGCTCCGAGCCGATTCGCCTCGACACCCTGGAGCGCTTCGCCGAGAAGTTCGCCGCCTGCGGTTTCACTGAGCAGAGCTTCATGGCGTCCTACGGTCTGGCCGAGGCCACGCTGTTCGTCGCCGGTACGCCACGCGGTCAGGGCATCGGCAACCTGCGCGTCGACGATCAGGCCCTGGCGCAGAACCGCGCCGAAGCAGGCGAGGGCAGCGCGATCATGAGCTGCGGGATCAGCCAGCCGGAACATGCCGTGCTGATCATCGACCCGGCCTCGCTCAACGAAGTGGCGGACAACACCGTCGGCGAGGTCTGGGCCAGCGGCCCGAGCATCGCCCTCGGTTACTGGCGCAACCCCGAAGCCTCGGCCAAGACTTTCGTTCAGCACGCCGGCAAGACCTGGCTGCGCACCGGCGATCTGGGCTTCATGCGCGACGGCGAGCTGTTCATCACCGGCCGCCTGAAAGACATGCTGATCGTGCGTGGGCACAACCTTTATCCACAGGACATCGAGCAGACCGTCGAGCGCGAAGTGGAAGTGGTGCGCAAGGGCCGCGTCGCCGCGTTCGCGGTCAATCAGGATGGCGAGGAAGGCATCGGCATCGCTGCGGAAATCAGCCGCAGCGTGCAGAAAGTCCTGCCGCCCGAAGCGCTGATCAAGGCTATCCGTCAGGCGGTGGCCGAGGCTTATCAACAGGCGCCGAGCGTGGTGGTGCTGCTCAATCCGGGCGCGTTGCCCAAGACTTCCAGCGGCAAACTGCAACGCTCGGCGTGCCGCCTGCGTCTGGCCGATGGCAGCCTCGACAGCTATGCGCTGTTCCCTTCGGCCAGCGATGAAGTGGCCGGCCAAAGCGCCTCAGCCTCGGAGTTGCAAAGCCTGATCGCCCAGGTCTGGTGCGAGCAGTTGCAGGTCAGGCAGGTGGATGCCGACGACCACTTCTTCCTGCTCGGCGGCAACTCGATTGCCGCCACCCAGGTGGTGGCGCGCCTGCGCGAAATCCTGGGCCTGGAGCTGAACCTGCGCCTGCTGTTCGAAGCGCCGACCCTGGCCGCATTCGCCGAAGCCGTGGCCGGTCAGCAACAGGACGGCGGCAGTCCGCAAGGCGAAATCGTCGCTCTGTCGCGCAGCGAAGCGATGCCGCAATCCCTGGCACAGAACCGCCTGTGGATCACCTGGCAACTCGACCCGCACAGCAGCGCCTACAACATTCCCGGCGCCCTGCGCCTGCGCGGCGAGCTGGACGAGGACGCCCTGCGCGCCAGCTTCCAGCAGCTGATCGAACGCCACGAATCCCTGCGCACACGCTTCTTCGAACGTGACGGCGTGGCGCTGCAACAGGTGTTGACGGCCGGCGAATTCAACCTGCAATCGATCGACATCAGCGACTTGCCGGCAGCCGAACGCGAAGCCCGCGCGCAACAGATCCGCGAGGACGAAGCCCGCACCCAGTTCGATCTGGAGAAAGGCCCACTGCTGTGGGTAACGCTGGTGCGTCTCGATGACGAAGACCATCAACTACTGGTGACCATGCACCACATCATCGCCGACGGCTGGTCGATGAACGTGCTGATCGACGAATTCTCCCGGCTGTACGCGGCGGCTACCCAAGGCCAGCAGGCGACGCTCGCGCCTCTGCCCACCCAGTACGCCGACTACGGCAGCTGGCAGCGTCAATGGCTGGCGCAAGGAGAGGGCGAGCGGCAGCTGGCCTACTGGAAAGATCGCCTGGGGGATGAGCTTCCAACGCTCGACCTGGCCACCGATCACCCGCGTTCGGCACAACAGCAACGCAGCGCCGCGCGCCATACCCTGCGTTTGCCTGCAGGTCTGAGCGATGCCGTTCGCCAGACCGCCCAAGCCCATGAATCGACCTCGTTCATGCTGCTACTCGCGACATTCCAGACCCTGTTGCATCGCTACAGCGGTCAGCGTGATATCCGCATCGGCGTCCCCAACGCCAACCGCCCGCGCCTGGAAATCCAGGGCCTGATCGGCTTCTTCATCAACACTCAGGTGCTGCGTGCCGAACTGGATTCGCGCTTGCCGTTCGACCAGTTGCTGGCGCAAACCCGCGAGGCGGCGCTGGGGGCCCAATCCCATCAGGACCTGCCTTTCGAACAACTGCTCGAAGCCTTCCCGCAGGCCCGCGAACAGGGCCTGTTCCAGGTGATGTTCAACCACCAGCAGCGCGACCTCGGCGCCTTGAAGCGCCTGCCGGGTTTGCTGGCCGAAGAGCTGCCGTGGCACAGCCGCGAAGCCAAGTTCGACCTGCAATTGCACAGCGAAGAAGATCGCAACGGCCGGCTGACGCTGTCCTTCGACTACGCCGATGAGCTGTTCGACGCGGCGACCATCGAGCGTCTCGCCGCGCATTTCAGTCGCTTGCTGCAAGCCGTCTGCGAACAACCGGAAACTGCCCTTGGCGACCTGCCGTTGCTGTCCTTGAGTGAACACGATCAGCAAAAAAACTGGAGCGTTGCGCCCTGCGAACCGGCGCAGCAATGGCTGCCGGAACGGCTCAACGAACAGGCCCGCCAGACCCCGGAACGCACCACGCTGGTCTGGGACGGCGGCAGCCTGAGCTTTGCCGAATTGCACACCCGGGCCAATCGCCTGGCCCATTACCTGCGCGACAAAGGCGTCGGCCCGGACGTGTGCGTGGCCATCGCCTGCGAGCGTTCGCCGCAACTGCTGATCGGTTTGCTGGCGATCATCAAGGCCGGCGGCGCCTACGTGCCGCTGGACCCGGATTACCCGGCCGAGCGCCTGGCCTATATGCTCAAGGACAGCGGCGTCGAATTGCTGCTGACCCAGACCGGATTGCTCGAGCGGCTGCCGGCCACGGACGGCGTCAGCGTGATCGCCATGGACACCCTGCACCTGGACAACTGGCCGTGCCAGGCACCGGGCCTGCATCTGCACGGCGATAACCTGGCCTATGTGATTTACACCTCCGGTTCCACCGGCCAGCCCAAGGGCGTCGGCAATACCCACGCCGCGCTGGCCGAGCGCCTGCAATGGATGCAGAACACCTATGGCCTGGACGACAGCGACGTGCTGATGCAGAAGGCGCCGATCAGCTTCGACGTGTCGGTGTGGGAGTGCTTCTGGCCGCTGATCACCGGCGCGCGGCTGCTGATTGCCGGACCGGGTGAGCACCGCGACCCTCATCGCATCGCGCAGCTGGTGCTGGAACATGGCGTGACCACGCTGCACTTCGTGCCGGCGCTGCTCTCGCTGTTCATCGACGAACCCCAAAGCGCCGAATGCACCAGCCTGCGTCGGCTGTTCTCCGGTGGCGAAGCCTTGCCGGCGGAACTGCGTAATCGGGTGCTGACGCAACTGCCGGCGGTGCAGCTGCACAACCGTTATGGCCCGACCGAGACCGCGATCAACGTCACCCACTGGCACTGCTCCAGCGCCGATGGCGAACGCTCGCCGATTGGCCGGCCGCTGGGCAACGTGGTTTGCCGGGTGCTCGACAGTGAGCTCAATCCGCTGCCGGCCGGCGTGCCCGGCGAACTGTGCATCAGCGGCCTGGGCCTGGCCCGGGGTTACCTCGGCCGCCCGGCGCTGACCGCCGAGCGCTTCGTGGTCGATCCCTTGGGCGAGCAGGGCGCGCGGCTGTACCGCACCGGCGACCGTGCACGCTGGAGCGCCGATGGCGTGGTCGAATACCTCGGTCGCCTCGATCAGCAGGTCAAGCTGCGCGGCTTCCGCGTCGAACCGGAGGAAATCGAAGCGCGCCTGCTGGCCCAGGACGGCGTGGCGCAAGCCGTGGTGCTGGTGCGGGAAACCGCGGCCGGCGCACAGTTGATCGGCTACTACACCGTGACCGATGCCGGTGAAACCGAAGACGCACAAACCGCGCGCCTGAAAACCGCGTTGGCCAGCGAACTGCCGGAGTACATGGTCCCGGCGCAGCTGATGCGTCTGGAGCAGATGCCCCTGAGCCCCAGCGGCAAACTCGACCGTCGCGCTCTGCCGGAACCGCAGTGGCAGGTTCGCGAACACGTCGAGCCGGTGACCGAACTGGAACAGCAGATCGCCGGCATCTGGCGTGAAGTGCTGGGCCTGACGCAGATCGGCCTCCGCGATGATTTCTTCGCCCTCGGCGGCCATTCGCTCCTGGCCACGCAAATCATTTCCCGCACCCGTCAGGCCTGCGACGTCGAGCTGCCTTTGCGTGCCTTGTTCGAGAACAGTGAACTGGGCGCCTTCGCCGAACAGATCCGCCTGATCCAGGCCAGCGGCCAGACCAACAAACAGCCGCCGATTGCCGCCGTCGACCGTAGCCAGCCGGTGCCGCTGTCCTATTCCCAGCAACGCATGTGGTTCCTCTGGCAGATGGAGCCGGACAGCCCGGCCTATAACGTCGGCGGCATGGCCCGCCTGCGTGGGGATTTGAATGTCAGCTGCTTCGACGCCGCATTGCAGGCGCTGATCCTGCGTCACGAAACCCTGCGCACCACCTTCCCGAGCGTCGACGGCGTGGCCCGCCAGCAGGTGCATGCCGAGACCGGCCTGGGCCTGCAATGGATGGACTTCTCGAACCTGGCCGCCGAGCAACGCGAGCGACGGGTGCAGCAACTGGCGGACGAGCAGGCACACCTGCCATTCGATCTGGAAACCGGTCCGCTGCTGCGCGCCTGCCTGGTCAAGACCGCCGGGCAGGAGCACTACTTCGTGCTGACCCTGCACCACATCGTCACCGAAGGCTGGGCGATGGACATTTTTGCCCGGGAACTCAGCGCGCTGTATGAAGCGTTCGTCGACGGCCGCGAGTCGCCGCTGGCGCCGCTGCCGGTGCAGTACCTGGACTACAGCGTCTGGCAGCGCCAGTGGCTGGAGTCCGGCGAGCGTCAGCGCCAGCTCGATTACTGGACCGCACAACTGGGCCGCGAACATCCGTTGCTGGAATTGCCCGGCGACCGTCCGCGTCCACCGGTGCAGAGCCATCAGGGCGAGTTGTTCCGCTTCGACCTGAGTGACGACCTCGCGGCGCGGGTTCGTGCGTTCAACGCGCAACAGGGCCTGACCCTGTTCATGACCATGACCGCCGCCCTGGCCGTGCTGCTTTACCGCTACAGCGGCCAGACCGACCTGCGCATCGGCGCCCCGGTGGCCAACCGCATCCGTCCGGAAAGCGAAGGGTTGATCGGCGCGTTCCTCAATACCCAGGTGCTGCGTTGCCAGCTCGATGGGCAGATGTCGGTGGGCGAGCTGTTCGAGCAGGTGCGTCATACCGTGATCGAAGGCCAGTCCCATCAGGACCTGCCGTTCGATCATCTGGTGGAGGCTTTGCAGCCCCCGCGCAGCGCCGCCTACAACCCGCTGTTCCAGGTGATGTGCAACGTGCAGCGCTGGGAATTCCAGCAGAGCCGCACCCTGGCCGACATGACCGTCGAGTACCTGGTCAACGATGCCCGGGCGACCAAGTTCGACCTCAATCTTGAAGTCACCGACCTCGACCATCGCCTGGGTTGCTGCCTGACCTACAGCACCGACCTGTTCGACGAGCCGCGCATCGCCCGCATGGCCGGGCACTGGCGCAATCTGCTGGAAGCGCTGATCGCCGATCCGCAGCAGCGCCTGAGTGAGTTGCCATTGCTTGCGGCCTGCGAGCAGCAGCAATTGCTCGACAGCCTCGGCGTCGAGCCGGGCGAGCATCGCCTCGACCAGTGCATCCATCAGCTGTTCGCCGAGCAGGCGCTGGTGCGCAAGGACGCGCCGGCCCTGACTTTCGCCGGTCAGACCCTGAGCTACGCCGAACTCGACAGCCGCGCCAATCGCCTGGCCTGGGTGCTGCGCGAGCGTGGTGTCGGGCCGCAGGTTCGCGTCGGCCTGGCGCTGGAGCGTTCGCTGGAGATGGTCATCGGCCTGTTGGCGATCCTCAAGGCCGGCGGCGCCTACGTGCCGCTGGACCCGGAATATCCCCTCGACCGTCTGCATTACATGATCGAGGACAGCGGCATCGGCCTGCTGCTCAGCGACCGGGCGATGTTCGCCGCACTGGGCGAGCTGCCGGCCAGTGTCGGTCGCTGGTGCCTGGAAGACGACAGCCCGGCGCTGATGAATTACCCGACCGGCGTGCTGCCTTTCATCAGCCTCCCGCAGCATCAGGCGTACCTGATATACACCTCAGGTTCCACCGGCAAGCCCAAGGGCGTGGTGGTGTCCCACGGTGAAATCGCCATGCACTGCCGCGCGGTGATCGAGCGCTTCGGCATGCGTGTGGACGATTGCGAGCTGCACTTCTATTCGATCAACTTCGACGCCGCCACCGAGCGCCTGCTGGTGCCGCTGCTCAGCGGCGGGCAGGTGGTGTTGCGAGCGCAGGGGCAGTGGGATGCCGAGGAAATCTGCGGGCTGATCCGCCGTCACGGCGTCAACATTATCGGCTGCACCCCCAGCTATGGCAGCCAGCTGGCGCAATGGCTGGCGACCCGCAATGAAACCCTGCCGGTGCGGATGATCATCACCGGCGGCGAGGCGCTGACCGGCGAGCATCTGCAGCGAATCCGCGCGGCGTTCAAGCCGAGCCTGTTCTTCAACGCCTATGGCCCGACCGAAACCGTGGTCATGCCGCTGGCCAGCCTCGCTCCGCAAGTATTGGAAGAGGGCGCCGGCAGCGTGCCGATCGGCAGCGTGATCGGTGATCGCGTGGCCTACATTCTCGATGCCGATCTGGCGTTGGTGCCGCAGGGCGCGACCGGCGAGTTGTTCATCGGCGGCGCGGGCCTGGCCCAGGGTTATCACCAGCGTCCGGGGCTGAGCGCCGAGCGCTTTGTCGCCGACCCGTTCGCCACCAACGGCGGGCGTCTGTACCGCACCGGTGACCTGGTGCGCCAGCGCGCCGATGGCCTGGTGGAGTACCTGGGACGGATCGACCATCAGGTGAAGATTCGTGGTTTCCGCATCGAACTGGGGGAAATCGAAAACCGTCTGCTGGAACATGAGGCGGTCCGCGAAGCGGTGGTGCTGGCCCTCGATACCCCGAGCGGCAAGCAGCTGGCGGGCTATCTGGTCTGTGACGGCGACGGGTCGGATACGGCGGCGTTGCGCGAAACCCTCAAGGCGCATCTCAAATCACAACTGCCGGATTACATGGTGCCCGCGCACCTGATCCTACTTGAGAGCATGCCGCTGACCGCCAACGGCAAACTCGACCGTCGTGCACTGCCGGCGCCGGACCCGGAATTGAACCGTCAGCAATACGTTGCGCCGAGCAACGCGCTGGAAATCACCCTGGCGCAGATCTGGTGCGAAGTGCTGAACGTCGAACAGGTCGGTCTTAACGACAACTTCTTCGAACTCGGTGGCGACTCGATCCTGTCGATCCAGGTGGTCAGCCGTGCGCGGCAACAGGGCATCCACTTCAGCCCGCGGGACCTGTTCCAGCACCAGACCGTGCAGACCCTCGCCGCCGTGGCCAGTCGCACCGAGCAGGTTACCGCCGAGCAGGGGCTGCTCAGCGGCGAGTCGCGCCTGACGCCGATCCAGCATTGGTTCTTCGACACCGACATCCCGCAGCGCCAGCACTGGAACCAGGCATTGCTGTTGCAGCCGACCGTCGTGCTCGAACCTCATTGCCTTGAGGCGGCGCTGCTTGCAGTGATCGAACAGCACGATGCCTTGCGCCTGCGCTTCAATGAGGTGTCCGGCCAATGGCAGGCAGAACATCAGGCGCTGAGCGATGCGCCGGCGTTGCTGCAAGTGCGGGTGTCCTCCATGGACAAATGCGCTGCGCTGTTCGCCGATGCCCAGCGCAGTCTTGATCTTGCACAAGGTCCTCTGATGCGGGTGCTGCTGGTGGATGGGCCTGAAGGTCAACAACGGCTGTTCATTGCCATTCACCACCTGGTGGTGGACGGGGTGTCCTGGCGCGTACTGCTGGATGATCTGCAAAGCGTGTATCGCCAGCTCGAGGCGCAGCAGTCGGTCAACCTGCCGGCGAAGACAAGCGCGTTCCGCGATTGGGCGGCACGCTTGCAGGCCTATGCCGGCAGCGAGTCCCTGCGTGAAGAGCTGAGCTGGTGGCAGAGCCAATTGGCTGGGCCAAATGCCCAGTTGCCTTGCGATCACCCTGAGGGCGGCCGGCAGAATCGTCATGCGCAAACCGTCAGCGTGCGCCTGGACAGCGAACGCACCCGGCAATTGCTGCAACAGGCGCCGAGCGCCTATCGCACCCAGGTCAACGACCTGTTGCTCACCGCATTGGCCCGGGTTTTGTGCCGCTGGAGTGGTCATGAGTCGGCGCTGATTCAACTGGAGGGCCATGGCCGCGAGGCGCTGTTCGACGAGATCGACCTGACCCGCACTGTCGGCTGGTTCACCAGTGCCTACCCGCTGCGCCTGACCCCGCACGACATCGAAGAAGCGGCCGGGCAGGGCGCCTCGATCAAGGCGATCAAGGAGCAGTTGCGCGCGGTGCCGCACAAGGGGCTGGGGTATGGTGTGCTGCGCTATCTGGCCGACGAATCCTGCCGTCGCGGCATCGAGGCGTTGCCGCTGGCGCCGGTCACCTTCAACTACCTGGGCCAGTTCGACCAGAGCTTCGGTGCCGATGCGCTGTTCCTGCCGCTGGAGGAAAACATTGGCGCGGCCCACGATCCGCGGGCGCCGTTGCCCAACGAGTTGAGCGTCGACGGTCAGGTCTACGGCGGTGAGTTGGTGCTGCGCTGGACCTTCAGCGCCGAGCGTCACGAGCGGCAGACCATCAGCGATCTGGCCGATGCCTATATCGGCGAGCTGCGAAGCCTGATCGCCCATTGCCTGCGCGACGAGGCCGGTGGCCTGACGCCGTCGGACTTCCCGCTGGCGAAACTGAGCCAGGCGCAACTCGATGCGCTGCCGGTGCCGGCCGCCGCCATCGAGGACGTCTACCCGCTGACCCCGATGCAGGAAGGCATGTTGCTGCACACCTTGCTCGAACCGGGCACCGGCCTTTACTACATGCAGGACCGCTATCGCATCAACAGCGAGCTCGATCCGCAGCGTTTCGCCCAGGCCTGGCAGGCGGTGATCGCCCGTCACGAAGCCTTGCGCGCATCGTTCTGCTGGAACGTCGGCGAAGACATGCTGCAGGTTATCCACAAGCCGGGCAGCACGCCGATCGAGTACCTGGACTGGAGCGACGTTGCCGAAGCCGAGCAGGAACCGAAACTGCAGCATCTGCTCAAGACCGAGCGCGAGGCCGGCTTCGATCTGCTCAACCAGGCGCCGTTCCACCTGCGCCTGATCCGGGTCGGCGCGGCGCGTTACTGGTTCATGATGAGCAACCACCACATCCTCATCGATGCCTGGTGCCGTTCGCTGCTGATGAACGATTTCTTCGAGATCTACATGGCCCTGGGCGAAGGCCGCGATGCGCAACTGGCCGTGCCGCCGCGTTATCGCGACTACATCGGCTGGCTGCAACGCCAGAGCCTGGCCGAAGCACGGCAGTGGTGGAAAACCAACCTGCAGGGCTTTGAGCGGACCACGCCGATTCCGAGCGACCGGCCGTTCCTGCGTGAGCATGCCGGCGACAGCGGCGGCATGATCGTCGGCGACCGCTACACCCGGCTCGATGCTCGTGACGGGGTGCGTCTGCGCGAACTGGCCCAGGCCCATCAACTGACCATCAACACCTTTGCCCAGGCGGCGTGGGCCCTGGTGCTGCGACGCCTGAGCGGCGACCGCGACGTGCTGTTCGGCGTCACGGTGGCGGGGCGTCCGGTGGACATGCCGCACATGCAGCGTACCGTCGGCCTGTTCATCAACAGCATCGCGCTGCGGGTGAAGATGCCCGAGGACGATCAGCGTTGCAGCGTGCGCCAGTGGCTGACGCAACTACTCGACAGCAACATGCAGCTGCGCGAGTACGAATACCTGCCGCTGGTGAACATTCAGGAACAGAGCGAGCTGCCCAAGGGCCAGCCGCTGTTCGACAGCCTGTTCGTGTTCGAGAACGCCCCGGTGGAAGTCTCGGTGCTGGACCGCGCGCAAAGCCTGAATGCGACTTCGGATTCCGGTCGCACCCACACCAACTTCCCGTTGACGGCGGTGTGCTATCCGGGGGATGACCTGGGGCTGCACCTGTCCTACGACCAGCGTTATTTCGACGAGGTTACGGTCGAGCGCATGTTGGGTGAGTTCAAGCGCTTGCTGCTGGCGCTGGTCGAGGGCTTCCATGGCGACATGCTCGATCTGCCATTGCTGGGTGAGGAAGAGCAGGAATTTTTGATTCATGGCTGCAACCAGAGCGAGCACGATTACCCGCTGGAGCAGAGCTACGTCGCGCTGTTCGAGGCGCAGGTCGCCGCGCATCCGCAGCGGATCGCCGCCAGCTGTCTGGATCAGCAGCTCAGTTATGAGGCGCTGAACCAGCGTAGCAATCGCCTGGGGCATGCCTTGATCGCTGCGGGTGTCAGGCTCGATCAGCCGGTGGCGCTGCTGGCGGAGCGCAACCTCGATCTGCTGGGCATGATCATCGGCAGCTTCAAGGCCGGGGCGGGTTATCTGCCGCTGGATCCGGGGCTGCCGAGTCAGCGCCTGAGCCGCATCATCGACCTGAGCCGCACGCCGCTGCTGGTCTGCACCCAGGCCAGTCGCGAACAGGCGCTGGCGCTGCTCGGGGAATGCGGTTGCGCCAATCGCCCTCGCTTGCTGGTGTGGGAAGAGGTGCAGGCCAGCGACGTGTCGGTCGCCGATCCGGGGATCTACAGCGGTCCGGACAATCTGGCCTACGTGATCTACACCTCCGGCTCCACCGGTTTGCCGAAAGGGGTGATGGTCGAGCAGCGCGGCATGCTCAACAACCAGTTGAGCAAGGTGCCGTATCTGGACCTGAGCGAGGCTGACGTGATCGCCCAGACTGCCTCGCAAAGCTTCGACATTTCCGTGTGGCAGTTCCTCGCCGCGCCGTTGTTCGGTGCGCGGGTGGACATCGTGCCGAACAGCATCGCCCACGATCCGCAGGGGCTGCTGGCCCATGTGCAGACCCAGGGCATCACCGTGCTGGAAAGCGTGCCGTCGCTGATCCAGGGCATGCTCGCCCAGGAACGCATGAGCCTCGATGGCCTGCGCTGGATGCTGCCGACGGGTGAAGCGATGCCGCCGGAACTGGCGCACCAGTGGCTGCTGCGTTATCCACAGATCGGGCTGGTGAATGCCTACGGTCCGGCGGAATGCTCCGACGATGTGGCGTTCTTCCGGGTCGACATGGCGTCCACCCGTGGCAGCTATCTGCCGATCGGCACGCCGACCGACAACAACCGCTTGTACCTGCTCGACGGCGCGCTGGAGTTGGTGCCGCTGGGGGCGGTGGGCGAGTTGTGCGTGGCCGGCACCGGGGTTGGGCGTGGTTATGTCAGCGACCCGCTGCGCACCGCCCAGGTGTTTGTGCCGAACCCGTTCGGGGCGCCGGGGGATCGCCTGTATCGCACCGGCGACCTGGCTCGCCGTCGCAGTGACGGCGTGCTGGAATACGTGGGGCGGATCGACCATCAGGTGAAGATTCGCGGCTATCGCATCGAATTGGGGGAAATCGAGGCGCGGTTGCATGAGCAGGCGGAAGTCCGCGATGCGGCGGTGGGGGTGCAGGAAGGCGTCAACGGCAAGCATCTGGTGGGGTATCTGGTGGCGGCGGATTCGGCGCTGGCACCGGCCGAACGCCTGGACCGCATCAAGCAGCGCCTGCGCGCCGAACTGCCGGAATACATGGTGCCGCTGCACTGGCTGTGGCTCGACAGACTGCCGCTCAACGCCAACGGCAAACTGGACCGCAAGGCCTTGCCGGCGCTGGAAATCGGCCAGTTGCAATCGGCGGACTATGTCGCGCCGCGCAATGAGCTGGAGCAGACCCTGGCGGACATCTGGGCCGAGGTGCTGAAGGTCGAGCAGGTCGGCATCCGCGACAACTTCTTCGAACTGGGCGGGCACTCGCTACTCGCCACCCAGATCGCCTCCCGGGTCCAGAAAACCCTGCAAAGGGACGTGCCGCTGCGGGCGATGTTCGAGTGCAGCACGGTGGAGGAACTGGCGGGGTACATCGATGGACTGGCGGCCAGTGATATCACCGAGGAGAAGGTGGATCGGTTGAATGACCTGATGGCGGAACTGGAGGGGCTTTGACCGGCGAATAAACACTGTGGGAGCGAGCCTGCTCGCGATGGCGGAGTGTCAGTCAGCATCAATGCTGAA